>CAYJUQ010000091.1:0-2601 GCA_964373425.1 uncultured Candidatus Saccharibacteria bacterium | reverse complement strand
CTCCTTCCTAGGCGTCGGTCCCTAAGGACCGATAGTTGTGGCGCAGCCCCAATGGGGCGCATCTACCCTTGAGTGTGCTTATATTTCGCAAAAAGTCAAGGTTGCTTTGCCTGCCCCTTCGGAACGCGCTTCAGTGCTGTGGACGAGGCAGGGAACGTCGAAAATAATAGTCGCTCGGCTTGATTTTTTGAGTAAACGAAACGGTACCCCCCGCCAGCTGGCGGATCGGACCATTTCGTTTAAGATCAAAAAATCTACTCCTCACTCCTTTATTTTTTAAGCCGCTTTTGCGCACGTTCCTGCGATGCAGGCCTGCGCTGGTCAGAAATAGGCACTCTATCATAGACATCGGGACACCAAGCCTATCGGACTCCGAGGGCTTCTCCTGAGCGAAAAACCTATGCTATCAGCCGGAATATGACTAAGTTTCGAGGTTCCCTGGAGGGGGATACAAGGAAGGCGAGGACGGCAATCTTATTATTGCAAGACGCATTCCTTGCTTTGGCATCCGCATTCGCGCATGTCGCAGCAACCAGGAGAGGAGTGGTTCTGTGGGACGAGGGGGAATTGTAATCTTATTCCGTTGGATCGTCTCGCGAAGCGCGCGACCATCCGAAAGCGTTTTCATGATACGTAACGACCGAAGGAATCTTTTGGTCTTCCTGGCTTGCGGATACGGGCCCTCAAGGAGGGCTCGCCCTTGCACGCAATACGCAAATAATATTTCTTTCCGCTTTTCGTAGAGAAACTCTCTAGAAATCCCCGTTGCCATCGTATAGAGAAAGTACTCTCTCAGCAGGCGTATTAATCGTGCGCGGAATTCTCCGAAGAAATCGTTTGCCGAGAGTCCAGAGAAACGCAGTGAATTGAAAAACTGCGTATCGGCGATATCAAAATCGTTCGGTTGAAGAAGGCATTGGACGAAGCAGTTGTATTTTGTAAGATCCCCGATGTCTTTAGGAGTGAGCGGCAAAGGAATTCCTACGGCTAGACTCCAAAGACCAAGTTTCTTGTCAAGAGCGTTATTGCAATTACTGTCAACTTCGCGTGCGTATCTTCTGATTTCTTGCCTCGCGAAGGATTGTTGACGAAATCGTTTATGAAGTGTGATATAACGGAACGTCTCTATAAGAATAAGGGGCTCCGGCGAGCCAAGGAGCGCTAGCGTTTGTTCTTGGGAGAGGCCTCCGCTTAGCTGTTTTTTTAATGTCACAAAAGCATGAGGAGTAGGCATATTTCTCTTCAACCCTTCGCGCAGACCGTTTCTAAAATCGCTGTGATCTTGGAGAAGGAGGGTGATCGGTTGGAACCATCCGTGTTGTGGGCGACGGATGTTCCATAGTGGGTAGAGTCTTGTTCCCACGGAATAGACAACACCATGCCGCATGAGTCCTCCTATTAAACGTCCGACTACCCGGCATTCGCCCTTGGAAATTTTCATAACGATTTGCCCTTTTGCTCCGAAATCTCCCAGAGTAGAAGTGGCCGCAATAATCTTGCGGATTATTGCCTCCCACGCTTCGAAGCATCCCGCATCCCTCTTTAACGTAGCTAATTCCAGGTTTAATTTTCTGCCTCGCCGCGTTTTGCTGAGCGTTTTACGGATACAGCTCCACTTTCTTTCATCAATCTCCTTAGCTATTAATTTAATCTTCAGTCGGGCGGAGTATTTGAGAAAGTTTTGAGGGTCTTTTTGAGGAGCCTGAGAGAACGCGAACTTACCTTTTATGACTACTGGGGCAAGAAGCTTCCTTAAATCACCTAAGTTTTTCTTTAAAACGGGAGTTTGGTGAGGAAGCATCATACTAAAACCGAAGTTGCGCAGCGTGAAAAAGATTTTTCTCATCAAACTGGATGAGTTCCTTAGCTTGCTCGAGGTGATAGTAGGGAGATCGACATCCGAGGAACCGTCCCTCATGGCGGTTCCATAGAAGAAAGAGCATGGTTTTATATGAAGACTGATTTTTTCGGCTTTTTTATTCTCAAGAATAACTTTGTGCAGTCTCCGGGCGCAGCCCTCCGTATCGACAAAAAGCTTGCCGCGAAACGGTTTCAGCTTTCGGTAGCCAACTCCAACAACCTCGTCGCTCAGGAATATGCCCGCCGATTGAGCATGAATCTCTCTTGCGAGCCGCCTACAGGAATCGGTTTGGCTTATGAGCGATAACTGAAGAGTCAGCAGCTTCCGCTCGTTATGATAAGGATCACAATGCACTCCTTCTCCGGACTGGAGAAATCGATTGATCGTGTTCGTAAGCTCCTTATCTGCACCACGTTTTTCGAGGCGTTTTATGTCTCGCAAGACTTCCTTTACGAAGCTCTCATCTCCAAAGTAGCAAAGCTGATTGCGAAATGTGCTTTGGAATAGAGGAGAAGGTCCATGATGCTTTCTCGAGAAGAGGACGAAAGCTATTTTCCCGTTATCTACAGCATAGTGCGCAAGGCCCGAGTCTGCTCCAAGATAGAAATCTGCTTCGCGTACGATGCGACGGGCAGAGGCAAAGGTGGGCGTGGGGAAAATTTCGTTGTCCGCAAGCCCCCTATAAAATTCCTCTCTCACATCTCCATGCGGATTTTTTATCGCCCGAATTCGGTAGCCAC
>CAYJUQ010000090.1:0-2739 GCA_964373425.1 uncultured Candidatus Saccharibacteria bacterium | reverse complement strand
AGAACCATTCAACCTTAGCTGCTACGTCGTTGTCTTTACGCGGGACGACCGGAACATCTTTTCTCGATTTCTCGCACTTTTTTAACAATTTTTCCAACCGAATATATCCACTACCAGCTAAAGAGCCATTCATGGCTCTTTTTAATTTTACACTACTTCCACGGGATCAACATCAACCGTCCAGGAGTTCGGTACAATCTCCAGTAATCCGTTTCGTAATTCCAAATCCATATCTTCGAATTGCAAATCCCGAACCAGAAATTTTATGAGAATGTGGTATATGTAATTGCCTTTTATCTTAGGGGTGAAGCCGGGTGCGGGTCCGAGTATGGTGAATAACTCCTCGGGAAATTGATGCTTTTTTTGAAGATACCGCAATCCCGTTTTTAGTCGTTCAAGCAGCGCTGTCGCTTCATTTTTTGTTCGGGAAGGGTCTTGGTGCGAAAAAGTGAGTTTTATAAGTTGCGAGAACGGCGGCCAGCCATATGTTTTTCGTTTCTCGAGTTCTCCCCCGTAGAATGTAGAAATATCACCGGTGAGGTAGCGGTAGTATTCGGGATTATATGTCTGGAGGATAAGATTTCCGCTTGTTAACTTTTTGATCCGTTCAATAATTCTTACTACCCGTTCATGCGAGCGATAGTCGGGGAAGTTGAGGATAAGGTCAATAGAGATAACCCCAACAAGATCGACAGGGGGGAGAAGATGCTCTTTGACTAAGAGCTGTGTGCCGACAAGTATATTGATTTCCCCCTCTTTAAATTTTTTCAATGCTCGCGTGAGGTCTTCGCGTGTGGAGATCGTATCGCTATCAATACGGAAAATATGAGCGTCGGGGATAATCCTTCTTACCTCTACCTCGAGTCGTTCGGTACCCGCGCCAACATACCGTATTTTAATGCCGCTGCAATTCGGACACACATTAGGCGCGCGTGCTTCTTTCCCGCAATGATGGCAGAGAAGAAGAGGAGCGTCCCCCTCGTTTTTTTCTTTTGTGTGCTGATGATACGTGAGCGGTCTCTCGCACCGGTCACACATGAGGATGAAACCGCATTCCCTGCAGAGAATGAAACTTGCAAATCCGCGTCTATTAATGAAGAGGAGCGCGCGTCCGTTAGTTTTTGTAAGCAGGGTGAGCGCATCCTGAAGGTTTTGGCCAAGGATAGAGTAATTGCCATCTCTCAGTTCCCTTCTCATATCGGTGACGGTGATATTCAATGATGTATGTTTTTTGATGGGGCTTGGTTTCTCGAGATGGTAGGTGCGGTTTTGGGCGGCGTGATACGATTCGACTGACGGAGCGAGTGTCCCGAGAATAAGGGGGATTCCCTCAAGTTCTGCGCGTTTTTTGGCAACATCCCGGGCGCTGTAGCGCGGATGCTGTTCCCACGAGATGTGGTTCTCGTGTTCCTCTTCATCTACGATAATAAGGCCGAGGTTTCTCGTCCCCGCAAATACCGCCGAACGGGTGCCGATGAGGATCTTCGCCGTGCCATCTCGAAAGCGGAGCCACTCTTCGAAATATCGTTTCTCACTCAAACTTCCCGAGAGCATCGCCACATCTTTCGCACCACCGCTTAGTTTCTGGAGGAGCGGCACGTAGTGGCTAATATGATCTATTTCAGGGACAAGAAAAAGCACTTGCTGTCGTTTTTTGAGAATTTGCCGGAGCGAGTGTGCATACAACGTAAATCGTTCTTCTCCCCAAATAAGGAGAGGTCGTTTCTTAGCGGGGACAGTCCCCACGAGGGGGGACTGTCCCCGCTCTCGTTTGGTTACGATCACAAAGCCGTCCTTCTTTCGAAAGAGATAATTTGGGAGCATCGTTTTGAGTACGAGTCCAAGCGGAGACCAGTAGTATTGGGAAAGCCACTGGGCAAGTTCGAGTTCTTTTCGGTCAAGGAGCGAGGTAGTCGTAACCACTCTTGTGAGATGTCTGAGTTGATATGATGCGCGTTTAATCCGGATTTTTTGAGATGCTAAAGGTTCATTTCCAAGAACGATTCCGGGGACCATGCGGCGGTGGAGCGGCACCTCCACCACGATTCCGGGTTCTAAGGCGTCCTCGAAGAAATAGCTCAATATCTGTGGGTTGGGGAAGGGGATTTTCGCGATGGGCGCAACGTGGATGATCTGCATGGATAGTTTTATTATATCACCTCTCCTTGTTATAATACATTTCATGGGTGACACGAAGCGCATCTTTATCGCAATTCATCTCCCCGATGATCTCAAGACCCGTCTTTTAGAATTCAAAAAATTGATTCCCGATGTCGGTGGCCGCTGGACGGCCTTAGGCAACATTCACATAACCCTTGTGTTTATCGGTTATGTCACCGAGGATGAACTTCAAGCAATACACCGTGTCGTGGGAGAAGTAGCAAAGAGGCACGGGCCATTTGATGTATTTCTTGAACGGGTGATCCTTGGGCCGCCGCAAGGGCCTCCCCGCATGGTGTGGGCAACGATCGGAAAATCGGAAGCGCTTCTCAAGCTGCAGAGTGACCTTGAGACCGCACTCTACGACAATAAGGGTACAGGATATAATGAGCGTGAAAACCGTCCGTATAGTCCCCACCTCACGCTTTGCCGTTTCGAGACACACGAGTTTCTTCGAGTTGCTCGCGCGGCAAAGGTGGATTATCCCTTCGGCGAATCATTCAGCGTGACGAGTATCGAGGTAATGGAGAGCGTCCTTAAACGGAGCGGTGCCGAGTATTCAGTGGTGAAAAGTTATCC
>CAYJUQ010000089.1:0-2766 GCA_964373425.1 uncultured Candidatus Saccharibacteria bacterium | reverse complement strand
TAATCATTTTTCTTATCGAGCCGGATGCGAGGATCAATGAATCCGTAGGTAATGTCGGTTGCAATCTGCGCGAGAATGAAGGCAACACCAAGAATGATAGTGAGCGACATGATGATATCGTAGTCCCGGCCAAACACTGAATCGAGGGCAAGCCGCCCGATCCCCGGAATACCGTAGAGAAGTTCGGTGAAGAACGCGCCCTCAAGCACACCGACAAGCGAAAGCCCTACAACCGTTACCATGGGAAGCATGGCATTTCGCACCACGTGCCTCCGCATAACCACCAACTCGGGAAGTCCTTTCGCGCGGGCAGTCCTGACGTAGTCTTCACCAAGCACACCAAGGATATTTGCGCGCATAAGCCGCGCAACACCCGCAATACCGGGGAGCGAGAGCGCAAGGAGTGGAATAATGATATGAAGCGAGAATAATCCCTCCCATCCCGCTGCGGGAAGCCACCTCAGTTTCACTACGAAAAGCCAAAGCATGAAAGGAATCGAGATGAGCACGGGAACCGATTGGAAGAAAAGGAAGAAGCTGATGAGAAACCTGTCGAAAAGCTTCCCGGAAAAATATGCGGCAATAGTGCCGACAAACATCCCCAGCCCAATAGTAAGAAGTAGTGCAACGCCGCCAAGCTGTGCGGATACCGCCATACGGGGCAGAATGAGTTCCTTGGCGGAAATTCCGGGATAGCGGATGCTCTCGCCTAAATCACCGCGAAAGAGCCCGCTCATATAGTCGAAGTACTGTACCGGCACGGGTTTATCGAGGCCAAGCTCTTTGCGGAGCGCCTCTACCGCTTCGGGACTTGCACGAGGCCCCGCACGCATCTCAACCGGATCTCCCGGACCGTAACGCCCCAGCGCGAATGTGGTGAATGAAACCACAAGAATGATTATGGGCACCCAGAGAAGCCTTCGAATGACATACGAAACCAGCCCGGACATGAGCAATCATCTCCTTTTTCAAATTATTTTTAAAGATCGTGAGATATTCCATCATAGCGAGTCATCGTCGTGGTGTCAATAAAAGAGACTCCGCGTTGCGGAGTCTCGATGCACATTATCGAGATTGTTCTTGTAGGAATTTTAGCGCTTCAAAAAGTACTGGATCGTAGTTTGGATCGCGTCCTTGGCGGGCAATGTCGTCGTCGGTGAGCGCTATTTCTCGTGTCGGTGTTACACCACCGGATTCATCGGGATCGCGATTGCGATCGTCATTGAGATCCTCGAACTCGATTCGATCGCCGTTGGGGCTTAAGAAGAAAGCAACACCAATGGAGAGCGTACCGTATTCGCCTCTTCGCAGATCAAATTTGTTGTGGATGGTGCCCTTGCCGCCGGTCCGCATGCCGATAACTTCTGCCCGGCCCGTATCCTTCATCGAAGCAGAAAAAAGTTCTGATGCAGAATAGCTGTCTCTATCGACAAGTACCGCGATGGGAAGATCGGTAACTTTCTCGAATCGATTCTGCCTGTAGGCTCGCACGTTCCACTGGCCGCTTTGACTGGACGATTTAATGCGGAAAAGGATTTCATCATCAAGGAAAAGATCGAGCATATCAGTGGTAACATTCAGCAAGCCGCCGGGGTTACCGCGAACGTCAATGATGACGCCTCGGAACTGGGTTAAATCGGTCTTTTCAAGCACCGCCGTGAGATCGTTGAACGCCTGTTCGGTGAACTGCTCAAATTTGATGTAGAGAATATCGGGATGCGCGGTTCCTTCTCCGTCACTGACGGGGCAATCGTAGGGAAGCTTCGCGGCGCTTGAACCACGATTGTCAGAGAGCGCCACGCCGGGACACGAGAATACGTGCCGCACGAGCACCTCACCAGTGGTAACGGGGAGTTCAACAACTTCTCTTGTGAGTCGTTCAACCTTGAAGGTGAGGGTGGTGCCACCGGGCTTGCTCTTGATGTACGAGGCAAACTGGGCGATGGAGCACCCTTCTGCAGACTTCCCGTCAACAGAGAGCACCTTATCTCCATACTTAAGGCCAGCACGTGATGCGGGGGATCCGGGGAATACCGACTGGATCACCACATATCCTTCTTGCCGCTGCATTTGGACCCCGATCCCTTTATAAGAACCGGAGAGATCAGTCGCCCCGAGCTTAAAGTCCTGCGCACTCACATAGTACGCGAAGGGATCATCGAGCGCATCGAGAAGGCCGTTAATGGCGCTGATAAGGAGTTCTTCCGAACGTTGCGGATCGTTCAAATCCTGATACTGCGGATCAGCGCGAAGCCGATTGTAAATCGTGTTGAAGACAGAGAAATCAACGTATTGCTTAGAAATCTCATCATCCACAAGACCCTGTGCCCATTGTGGGATATCAGACTGGGATACTGCGAGAAACCCAAAAAGAGACGTGAGCGCGCCGTTGAGCAAAAGCCCGGGATCGCTTGCCGTATCGCGATGAATTGAGTACTGTTTCACCGCGCCGTACACCTCATTGAGCACTGCGAAATCAATAAAGTCACGCTGGACCCGCTCGCAAAGGTAGGTACCCGAAGGAGGAATCACCGTACCAGTATCTTTCGGATTCGCGTCCTTTAACGTGAGGATGAAAAAGATGCCGGCTCCCAGAACTCCAAGAGCGACAAGAACAAAGAAGACCTTCTTCATAACGTCCGCCTTTCTTTTCAACCCATTCGACAAGCTCAGGGTTGACACCGAATACTATTGAAGTATCAAAGATCTAAACTAATAATGCATCATAGCGAGCCGCACGACACGTTGTCAATAGAGCTATCGTAG
>CAYJUQ010000088.1:0-2777 GCA_964373425.1 uncultured Candidatus Saccharibacteria bacterium | reverse complement strand
ACAATCACTACGTGTCTTCCTTTTATTTCTATATTGTATTCTTCAAGGATCCGCACAATCCCCGCAATGGTTGGGGGCATAATGGACGAGCGGCCCGTGTAGAATTTCCCAAGACTTTTTTCTGAAAGACAATCAACATCTTTTTCCGGGGGAACGGTATTTAAAATATACTGTTTGTTGATGTGGGACGGAAGCGGGAGCTGTACAATAACTCCCGTATTTTTTTCGAGTTTGCATATTGTATTGAGGTTTTTCCGCAGCTCACCCGTGCTGATATCCGCAGGGTAATTGTATATTTTAAAATTGATACCGCCCTCAAGCGACGCCTTTTCTTTTTGTTTGATGAAGCTTTGAAATACTGCAGAGTCTCCAACTAACACAACCGCAAGCTGGAGCGGTTTTTCGAGTTCGGCTACCTTCGTTTTCACCTCTTCTAAAATTTTTTGAGAAATCTGTTTGCCGTCTAAAAGTGTCATAATGATTTATTTAGTGAGTTGGGAACCTCTGCGTTAATTTCAATACGTCTTTTTTCACTTCAGCGGGAGTTCGCTCTTGTTGAATCACCTCTTTTATCCACTTCGCAATCATTTTCATTTCTTTTTCTTTCATCCCGCGAGTGGTGACTGCGGGCGTTCCAAGACGAATCCCCGAGGGATTGAATGGGGGGTTGGGGTCGTTGGGGATGGCGTTTCGATTCACGACAATTCCCGTATCGTAGAGCAACTTTTCGACATCCCGTCCAACCAATTCTTTATTGCGAATATCGATGAGCATCAAATGGTTATCGGTCCCACCTGAAATAATAGTAAAACCATATTTCTGGAGTTGGCGCGCAAGCACTTTTGCATTTCGTATAACTTGTCGTGCGTAGAGTCTGAATTTTGGCGACAGCGCTTCATGGAGCATAATGGCAATTGCCGCAGTTTGGTTATCGTGCGGTCCTCCCTGAAGTCCTGGGAATACCGCCTTATTGATTGCCTTCATATATTCTTTTTTTGCAAAAATAATCGCTCCTCGCGGACCGCGGAGCGTTTTGTGGGTTGTAGTCATCACGATATCGCAGTAGGGGAAGGGGCTTGGGAGCGCGCGGCCCGCGATAAGCCCCGCAATATGTGCCATGTCAGTCATGTGGAGGGCTGCGATGCGCCTTGCAATATGTGCTAAGCGTTTGTAATCAATTTTCCGTGAGTAGGCAGAGGCGCCGGATACAATAAGTTTTGGTTTGTATTTCTTGGCAAGTTTTTCAATATGATCGTAATCAATATAGCCGCTTGCATCAACGCCGTAATGAACGAATCGGAAGAACTTCCCGGAAGCAGTAACAGGATGGCCATGGCTTAAATGTCCTCCATGATCGAGTTTCATGCCGAGCGCTTTTCCATTCTTCCCTAAAATTGCCGCCCAGATCGCGAGATTCGCCGGTGTGCCGGAATAGGGCTGTACATTCACTCCCCAGTCTTTTCCAAGTCCAAACAGTTTCTTTGCGCGTTCTTGGGCCATAGTCTCAACCGCATCAACATACTCGTTTCCCGGGTAGTACCGCGCGCCGGGATACCCCTCCGAATATTTATTCATAAATCTACTCGAAAGTACCTCGCGTACTTCCGGCGAGGCATAATTTTCAGAAGGGATGAGGTTGATGAAATCCTCCTGACGTTTATTTTCCCTTCGTATTATATGTTGTATTTCTCGATCCATAGAAAAGCTTTTCTCGCCTTTCTATCTTGCCACGGCATTTACTTTTTCGCAACGAGTGGTATGATAGTGATGGTTCATTAAGAAATTATAGTGAGGTGGATATTATGCAATGGCTTGTCTCCGATTTTTATGATGAGCACAGCGCTTTTCCATTCCAAGCGTTCGTAAGGGTGAAGGGTGCAAAGCCATTCGCCGAGCGTTTCGGCAAAGTGCTTCACTACCCCAAAGCGGAACGTGATACTATTCTCCTTGGCGCAAAAACCAAAGATGAATTGCGTCTCCTCATTGAAGAGTTCATCAAGGGACTTCAGACCTATAAACAACTGCTCGATCGAGATGCGAAGTGAGGAAGGGACAGTATGACGAGGCTTAACCTTTGGGCAGTACGAAAACTCGACGAACTTTTTATTGATAAAGGCGGTATCATCGATTGCCATCGGCACCTCGATCGCCAAGATACGCTCGATGAATTTGGATATGCACTCATCACGGGCGGTGCAACCCTTCAAGAGAAGTGGGAACTCATTGATTCTTTGAAAAAAGATCCTTGCTATCTCAACTCGCTTTACGATAGGATTTTGCAGGGCGTTGAGGATATGATTGCACAAGGTATTGTGGGGTGCCGCAGTTATATCGATGCCGATAGCACGATACAGCTTGAAGCGATCAACGCCGCGCGTGAGGTCAAAAAGAAGTATAAGCGGATATTCTTTCTCCAGATCGCGGCTTCTCCGGTAAAAGGGCTTGTGACGAAAGAAGATCGCTACTGGTTTTTGCGGGGGTGTGAGCTTGCGGATCTAGTGGGTGGACTGCCTTCCCGGGGACGTACAAGCGTTATTGATTACAAAACGAGCGAGAAGAATATGCGGCTCCTTTTCGAGATTGCGCGGGAACTTGGGAAAGATCTTGATATGCAGATTGATCAAGCGAATGATCCGGATGAGGCGGAAACCGAGTATCTTGCAGGTATCGCATTTGAGGAACGGGAGAAAGGATTCCGTGGCAGAATTGCGGCAACCCACGCGGTGTCACTCGCGGCATATGACAACGAAACAATGGCAAGCACTATCGATTTGCTT
>CAYJUQ010000087.1:0-2824 GCA_964373425.1 uncultured Candidatus Saccharibacteria bacterium | reverse complement strand
GAAGCCAAGCGCAAAACGTAAAATGAAAAGACTCCAATCTTTCTGGTTGCCGATTTCGGTAAGAAATTCCATAACTTTCGTGTTTCGGATTTATATTGATCTTTAGGGTAATAAATTAAGTACAGTCCCCGCCTCATAGCGTGCGGAGTTCGTGCCGCCATCATTGAGCGCTCGCTCAGCAAACGCTCCACTCTCGAGCCGTGCATCGATCTCAAAACTAAGCTGTGGCTTGAAACAGGTGTAGCGGTACACAAGGTCGTCATCATCCACGCAGTCATCTCCCTCGAGATCGCGCGGCACGTTAATGGAGTTTATGGGATCTACCGGGAGTGTTGCAATGGGCGAGCCGCCGGTGATACTGGCGAAATCCACAGAGATCCATCCACCCCCATTGATACGGTAGAGATCATTTGTCAGCACCTGCCTCCAGTTCGGTGCAAAGGCAGTGAGGGGCGAACCGAGAGGCGGTAGGGGGGTGGGGCATTGCCCCTCTGGTATATCGATACCTTTTTTGTCTTTAGGAAAACTGATGTGAATCGCCGGGTTAAAATCCCCGCCTCCGCAAAGGTCTCCCCCCTTTATATCAGATTTAGCGGTGATAAAAAAGCCGAGGGCGCGATGGAGGGTCCGTAAATCAGAAAGTCGTTGGCTATCCCGTGTTTTTCTCAGCGTTTCTGCGGGATTGAGAATAACCACAATGAACACAGATATGATGGTGAGGATGGCGATAACAATGATGGTCTCAAAGAGTGTGAACCCCTTCTCTCCCCCCATGCGGATATCTGTTTCATAATGTGCCATAATTTATTTTACCCAGTACTTCTTCTTGGATTCCATCTCGATTCCCTCCCCTACTGCCCCTATCTTTGCTCGCGCGTTTCTTGCGAGGGCAACAAGATCCTCGTCCTTGAGTGCGCCAAGTGCTTTCACTCGACGAGTAAGGTACTGCTTCGTATTTCTCTTGGGATCGTCAAGCACTTCATCAAGGAGCACAGTGATAATTACTCCTACTTTGGGACCGGGATCAAGCTTCAAAAGATTCATAATATCGTTACCCCTCATTTTAAGCATTTTCGGGCTTACGGGGTCGCGCGATACCTTCTCGATAATATACCGAAAATGCCGAATTTTATAGGGTTCTGCCTTTGGAACACCGGACCCTTTCCGATCGGCGATCCGCACCAAGATAAGATCGTCCATATTTTGACGTCCCACCTTCCCCACAAGTCGCCTCACCGAACGTTCTGTTACCTCATCCACGTTATAGTAAAAAAGGTGGTAACGGACAAGCGTGGTTACTTTTTCGATGAAGTCTTTCGGGAATTTAAGACGTTCGAGAATTCGGGCAGTCATTTTCCCGCCTGCGACTTCATGGCCGTAGAAAGTCGCATCCCGCCCCTCGCCGCGCTTGGTGCGCGATTTCCCGACATCGTGGAGGAGTGATGCAAGGCGTACGTCGATGGGATACCCCGCTTTTGCGGCCCACCCAAGAGCATGGATATTATGCTCCCAGACAGTATAGATATGGTGCTTATTCTGGGCCATGCCAATCCCCTCTTCAAGTTCATAGATACTATACTTTAAAAGACCGCTCTCTTGGAGCAGTATAATCCCCTTCTCCGCATCAGCCGCCTCGATTATCTTCACGAGTTCATCACGAATCCGTTCTTTAGAAATGAAATTGAGAAGCCCCGCATGTTTTTTAATTGCGGCAAGCGTCTGCGGATCGATCGTAAAATTGAGGGTGGTTGCGAAGCGCACGGCACGCATCATGCGCAGCGCATCTTCGCTGAAGCGCTCTTCGGGGCTCCCAACCGCACGAATGATCTTTGCTTTTAAATCTTCTTCCCCGCAGAATGGATCAATAATTTTTACCTTTTTATTTTTACTTTTTCCTTGAGGCGCTTCAAATGCCGCTGCCATTGCATTCACCGTAAAATCTCTTCTTGCGAGATCTTCCTCTATGGTCGCGGCAAACGTAATGCTATCTGGATGCCGTTTATCCGTGTAGTGCTCGTCAATCCGATACGTCGTCACCTCGACTTCGGTTGCCGTACCCGATTCTTTTGACGATTTTTTTCCCGACTGGACAGTAACGGTGCCGAACGCGTTCGTATAGAAACTCTTTGGGAACACTCTTTGTATTTCTTCTGGTTTCGCATTCGTCGTCACATCCCAATCCTTTGGCGCAATGCCGCGAAGGACATCACGCACGCATCCGCCGACAATATACGCTTCGTAGCCCGCGCGACGAAGCTTCTCAAGAATGAGTTGTACTTCTTTTGGAATACTCATTGCGTGTCTATTATATTGAGGAATGGTAAGGTTCGCAATGGGGAAAAACAATGTAACAAATAGTAGTACGTAAAAAATGGCTCTACAGAGCCACTTTTTATCATATACGACTGCGGGTAAATTCGGTTATCTTCTTTGGTATAATCCGATGAGAAATGTCTCGGCAATGATATGCCCCTCCATTGCTTTCTCCACATCTTGTTTTTGCGACATACGATCAAGATCAAGTGTCGTAGCAATAGCGTAGAGCTTGAAGTAGTAGCGATGCGTGCCAGAGGGAGGGCAGGGACCGCCATACTCATGCTTCCCGAAATCATTCATGCCCTCGACTGCCCCCTTAGGGACCTTATTTTCTTCAATCTGCCGCGTTTCTGGATGAATATTCCATACGACCCAATGGTCCCATGTGCCGCGGGGCGCATCAGGGTCATCCATAATCAGTACAAGGCTCTTTGTGTGTTCAGGAACATCACTGATAAAAAGCGGGGGGCTCACATCTTCGCCCTCACAGGTATACTTTGAAGGGATG
>CAYJUQ010000086.1:0-3082 GCA_964373425.1 uncultured Candidatus Saccharibacteria bacterium | reverse complement strand
TCCTGCATATGCTCAATTTCTACCTGCACCGTTCCTCCTCCGCGATTGTATTTTATGGCATTGTCAAGAATGTTGGTGATGACCTCGCGGATTTTGAGCGGATCGGTGCGCACGTTCGATACCCCCCCATCTCTTTGCGCCATCGCCATCGTGATATTATGTGCTGATGCGAATGGCGTGAGTTCTCGTATCGCTTCGTCGGTGACCTTAATAAGGTCAACCGGTTTCGTTTCAAGTTGGATATCCCCCTGTTCGATTCCCGAAACGGTAAGGAACTCTTTCACTAGTCTAATCATGTGCTGGTTGTCGTCGAGAATCATTTTTAAATAACTCTTCTGTTCATCGGTGAGCGGGCCAAGCTCCTCCTCAAGCAGCATTTCTACCGAGAGCTTGGTGGATGCAAGGGGATTTCGGAGCTGATGAGAAACAATAGAGACAAAATCCCAGAGCGAGATCGTTTTTGATTCCTTCTTGTGGGTGACCATTCTATTCTTATTATATCATAGATAGGAGTATGAGACGACTCATGTATTAATTTTGACCCCGTACCACAACTTCGAGTGTCCCCGCTTTCGTTATCCAATGATGCATCACACACACTACACCACCCTCTATTTTTATTAAGGAAGTGTACAACGGTGCGAACGTTTTCATCTCGAAGTTGTGGTCGGGGTTTTGACAATTTCTTAAATTTTTGCTACCATACGTTCGATATTCAATTACCGTATAACGAAAGTTAGATAAAAAGCTGACCACATTAGAATGTTTATAAGACGGGATCGCATTCCAATCATACCTCAACTCTTCCTTTCTCTTATATGCTGATGTTTCAGTTTTCTTTATGCTAACTTTATCCATCCAACATGACCATTACTACATTCACCCTTATTATAGGGACTATTTCCGCATGCCTTGGCGTGGTGCTCGGCTATTTTATTCGTCAGATCATCGCGTCAAAGCAGATAGGCAGCGTCGAGGCACGGATCAATCAGCTTACTCAAGATGCGAAACGTGAGGCACAAGAGTTACTGTTTAAAGCGAAAGACCGTGCGGTCGCGATTTTAGAAGAGGCGAAGAAGGAAGAAAATATCTTCAAGAGAAGGTTGCTTGATGCACAGTCGCGGCTTAGCCGTCGGGAAGAAATCCTCGATCAAAAGCTTTCTGAATACGACGTACGCTCGCAAGAACTCACGCAGAAAATTGAGAAGGTGAGGGGCATCAAAGAAGAGCTTGAGGCGCTCAAACTAAAAGAAGTAACTGAACTTGAGCGGATCGCAGGGCTTTCAAAAGACGATGCAAAAGCAGAGCTCGTCTCCAATATTGAGAAGCTCTATGCGGGTGAGATCCTTGAACATGTGAAGCGTCTTGAGGGTGACAAGCGCGTGGAACTCGAGAAAAAGGCGCTCGATATTCTCGCATCAAGCATCCAACGCTACGCGAGATCGCACACGCAGGATATGACAACCTCCGTTGTCTCGATCCCTAACGATGAGCTCAAGGGGAGGATTATTGGCAGAGAAGGGAGAAACATCAAAACGCTTGAGCGTTTGACCGGAGTCGAAGTGATTATTGACGAGACCCCCAACGCTATTACGCTTTCTGCCTTCGATCCTATCCGGCGGGAGATCGCAAAGATCGCACTTGAAAAGCTTGTCAAAGATGGACGCATTCAGCCCGCGCGGATTGAAGAAAAGGTACTCGAAGCTGAACGTGAAGTGAAATTGAAGATTCAAGAAGCAGGAGAGCAGGCGGTGTATGAGACCGGGATTTTAAATCTCCCGTCGCAGGTCGTGCACCTCTTGGGAAGACTTCACTTTCGCTACAGCTTCGGTCAGAATATCCTTCTCCACTCGATTGAGGCGTGCCATCTTGCGGGGATGCTTGCGCGGGAACTTGGTGCGAACGTTGAGGTTTCGAAGAGGGGCGCACTGCTTCACGACATTGGGAAGGCGGTTGATCATCAACTTGAGGGGACGCACGTGGAGCTCGGGCGGAAGATCCTTGAGAAATACGGCGTTGAACCCGAGGTAATCCGCGCCATGGAGTCGCACCACGACGAGTACCCATTCGCAAGTCCGGAAGCATTTATCGTCTCTGCCGCAGAGTCCGCATCTGCCGCGCGCCCCGGCGCGAGAAAAGAAACCCTTGAGTACTACCTGAAGCGTGTCGAGGACCTCGAGCGCATCGCAACTTCTTTTCAAGGCGTGGAGAAGGCGTACGCGATCCAGGCAGGACGTGAAATCCGCATTTTCGTTATCCCGGATGCTATCGATGATCTTGGCGCGCTTAACCTTGCGCGCGAGGTAGCAAATCAAATTCAACAGGAGCTGAAATACCCCGGTGAGATTAAAGTAAACGTTATTCGTGAGAAGAGGGCAGTTGAGTTCGCCCGGTAAGCAGCTTCTTAGCTTCTTAGGCGCTAGGCCTTAGGTTGGTTCTAGAGCCTAGAAAGCTAGAAAGCTAAGAAGCTCATGCGAATTTTATTCTTTGGTGACGTTTTCGGTAGACCGGGACGAGAAGCGCTCGGGCGCATACTCCCGCGTTTGAGAAAAACATATTCTGCAGATTTCGTTATTGCAAATGCCGAAAACCTTGCGCATGGGAAAGGGATTAATCGTGATGCGTTGGATGAGGCGCGGCGTGCCGGAGTGGATTTCTTCACGTCGGGGAATCATGTCTGGGAAGGCGCTGATGCGCGTACTATACTTACAGATAACGTTTTCCCCATCGTACGGCCCGCCAACTATCCTCCCGGCGCTCCGGGTAGGGGATGGAGCATCGTAGACGTTGCCGGAGAACGTGTGTGCGTGTTTAATCTCTTGGGACGAGTGTTCATGCGGCAAAATACTGATGACCCATTTCGAAAGGCAGACGAGGTGCTCTCGGCTCTCCCTGAAGACCTTAAGGTGCGTATTGTTGATTTTCACGCCGAAGCATCTTCAGAGAAAGTTGCGCTCGGTTGGTATCTCGACGGCAGGGTTTCAGCGGTGCTCGGCACGCATACGCATGTCCCCACTGCGGATCTTAAGATTTTGCCGAAAGGCACCGCGTATGTTTCTGATGTCGGTATGGTGGGCCCCCG
>CAYJUQ010000085.1:0-3084 GCA_964373425.1 uncultured Candidatus Saccharibacteria bacterium | reverse complement strand
TATTAGTAAGTCCGATGTTGTCGGCAGTATCTCGTATCACTTGCCGCACTGTTTCTTTTGACCATCCTGGATGCGCTGCAAGAAGAAGTCCCGCAAGTCCTGAAACGTGCGGTGCCGCAAACGATGTTCCATGCGCCACGCAGTAAGATCCGCCAACTACAAAACATCCTCCTCGTATATCGAGGTTCGCCGCACGAAGCGAGAGGATAGCCTCTCCCGGTGCAGAAACATCAACTTCAGCGCCCCAGTTGGAGTTAAACCATTTGGTATCGTTCACATTCGTTGCGGCAACAGTAATCGCCTTGGGGTCGCTCGCGGGATAGTAGTACTGCACGTCCTCGTTCTGGTTGCCAGCTGCTGCAACAATGACGGCACCCTTCGTGGTGTAGGCATAATTCACGGCGTCCGAAACCATAGGATCCCGCCCCGCACACTTGCACCCCCAACTCAAGTTAATCACGCGTGCTCCGTTGTTGGCCGCATAGGTGATGCCGGCTGCGGAGTAGTCGCTCACGCTGGTACCCACAGAGTCGTGCGTCCGCACCGCCATAATCTTCACCCGCCAATTCACTCCTGTAATGCCGGTTGCATTGTTTCCAATCGCGCCAATAATGCCTGCGACATGCGTTCCATGGCCAAACTCATCTTTGGGGTCATTATCATTATTACCATTACTAAAGTCCCAACCTCGATAGTCATCAACAAAACCATTCCGATCGTCATCAAAGCGATTCCCGTTAATTTCTTTGGTGTTCACCCACATATTCGAAGCGATGTCGGGATGCGTATAATCCACGCCGGAATCAACCACCGCCACGATAACCGACTGGGATCCGGTAGTAGTATCCCACGCTTGTGGGGCATTAATTTTTTTCAGTCCCCAGAGATCATCAAACGACTGCCCGAATGAACCGGATGATAAAAAGTAAGGATCGTTCGGCGTGACAAAGGTTTGGTACACGTAGTTTGGTTGTACGATTTCAACATTCGGGTCGGCAGCGTATTTCGTCACCAATGCGCTCACAACATCTCCGACAGGAGCGACGCCGCCTTTCGTTTTCACCACGCTCCGCTCTCCTTGGAGCGTAACTTTGTACCACCTTGCAATATCCTGATCGTTCGAGAGCGTAGCATCCCCTCCTACCGCGCGTTCGAAGCGTTGTGCCTTCGCAGCCGTATTGAGCGTATTGAGCGCGGGGATACCGGTATCAAAAGATGTGGGGGCGCTTTTTACGAGTGAGACCGCCTGCGGTTTCAGTTTAATGAGAATTTCATTCGAGATGTATTCTACGTCGTTCGCAGGGGGTGCGGCAGGAACCAAGGAGATGTCTTGTTTTTGCTGTAGGAGAAAGGTGGTGATACCGCCATCCCCCAAAAGTAAAAGGAGGAATGCTCCCACCACAAGAAAACCAAGAACGCCAAAAAACAGTTTTTGGTCACGAGAAAATGAATTGAATTTCTTCTTGAAATGGTGAAGATTTCGCGCCATATATGATTCACGGCGTATAAAATAGGTAAATGGATTCATGAGTGCACTCTGGAGCTGCTCGCCTCACAATGGTTGGCTATATGATACTATTTCTATTATACCACGTGCCAAAGGGGGGCAGCAAGTATCATCTAACGTGTCATTTTTCTCCCGCAGTAGCCGCAAAGACCATTATCGCCCGCTGCATCACGCCGCAGGCAAAATGGGCAGAGGCGCAGTTTCTTGATGACGGCGTAGCTCACATTATTTTTCGCAAGAATACTTTCAAACTCGGGACGGTCAGACCAAAACGGTGGCAGAATCAACTCTGTTTCCCCCTTCTCAATCTTTCGCTCAAGGTAGCGCCTGTCGCTATACCACTTAATGAGAAGGGGGAGAAGGATAATGATGATAAAAATGGAGTAGAAGCTAAATGCGCTAAAAAGGAGAGTGTTGTAGAGGCCATGGAGAATGATGGCTGCGGCAATCCCCCGTATAGTGAACCGCTTTGCGTAGAGACGATAAAATGAGGCAAGGCCGAGAAAATATCCCATCATGCCGGAATAGAGCGAGTGGGCGAGCGTTGCGGTGAAAAAACGAAGGAAAATTGTCTGGAGCGTCACGAATGTGTTCCCGAGCGAGATGACGTTCGAAAAGTAAATAAAGTTTTCCACCGTCACAAACCCAAGCCCCACCACGATCCCGAACTTGAGACCATCCACGATTTGGTTTACCTCTTTGGAACGCACCCGCATGACGGCACGAAGCACCGAGAACTTCATGAGTTCCTCAACTGGCGCAACGATCGCAAACATGAAAAAAACAAGAAGGAGAAGGTCGAGGATATTTTTCACTTGAAACTCCTCGACGCCCAACACCTGAATGATGCTCGGGGGGAGAAAATCAAAAATCGCCTTTTCTATCAGGCGTGCTGCAAGTGCGGCGCCAACCCCCAAAAGAAAAAGTAAAACGAGCGTCCCCCGCGGCGTGGTGTAACGCGGGGAGTAGTAAAAATAAAACAGGAGCCAGAATGCGGTTGCCCCGAAACTCAATACGAGTGCGAGAAAAAATGTGTTCGAAAACAAAAAATCGATCGGCATGAAAAGAGATATATATAATGTAAGGAGTGCCCCCGTTTAATCGGTTACCGCCTGCTCAAGATGGCGAATAGTTTCTTTTTGGGTCTTCGGATCTATGCTAACGGTGATCACGTCAATCTGCCACGGAGTATCTTCGGCGAAGTTATTGATGAGGAGGTAGTGTTCCCCTAGGCGCTTCAGCTTCTCCTGTTTTTGATAGGTGATGTTATCTTCGGGGCGGTATACGCTTTTCTTGTCCTCTATACGGGTTTTTACCTCAATGAAGCTCACGGTACCGCCTTTTTTCGCTACAATATCAATCTCGCCAATGACGCTCCTCACGTTTCGCTCGAGAATTCGATTGCCTCGAGATTGAAGGTAGCGTACTGCCGCTTCTTCGCCAGACGATCCAAGTTTTTGTGTTAATGCAATCATGGAGGGTGAAGACAATCCTCAACGAACCATTGAATATATGCGTCCACCTCACGGCCCCCAGCCAATGATGAACTCATCGAGTTTGGGAGTGGTGTGGCCTTC
>CAYJUQ010000084.1:0-3122 GCA_964373425.1 uncultured Candidatus Saccharibacteria bacterium | reverse complement strand
AATCGGCAACCAGAAAGATTGGAGTCTTTTCATTTTACGTTTTGCGCTTGGCTTCGTCTTCTTCTACCACGGCATGCCTCGCATTACGAATCCTTCTCGTTTTGCGGCACTCTCGGGTATACCCCAGTTTAAAATCGTGATTCTCATCTTGGGGTTTCTTGAGATGATCTCTGGCCTCGCGCTCATCTTCGGCATCTATGAGCGGCTTGCCGCCTTCGCGCTTCTCGTTGCGATTGCGGGTGCGTCCTTTATACGGGGGCTTCAGCGTTCCCCACAGTTCTCTATTGATGGAATCACCACGTGGGAGTTTGAAATGATGTATGCCGCAGCAAACTTCATCATTTTTATCAATGGTGGTGGCAACATAACACTTTTTCGTTTTCTCGGTATTCTCTAGGTGACGGTCGATGGTGGGCGGGTGAGTCTCCTTTACCCCCGCACCAAATTTACCGGGGCATAGTATACCGGTAGTACACACCCTTCGGGAGGGTGTAGACTGGGTTCGATTCCCAGTGCCCCGACTATTGTTATTTATTGACAACCCTAACGTCAGGTATCTATACTGGAGGCTAGGAGGGCGTATAGTCTTCCCCGTTCTTTTCTAATTCAAATTTCGAACTCTGATTCGGAGGTGTTGCGATGAGATCCGCACGGAATCTACTGTTGTTATTTTGGCTTCCTGTGAGCATAATTTTCGTCTTCTCCGCGATAATTTTTGACGATGATAACAGCCAATCATCTTTTACACAGGCAGGCAGCAATCAGTATAAAGTGCAGCCAATCTATTTTTTGCCAAAGGATGTAAGCTCGAGCTCCAAAGATCGAGAAGCGATCACGCACGGCATGGAAGTGGTGCGGGAATTCTATCGTCAAAAAGTTGACGGGAAGACCTTCACTTTTCTTCCCACGAAAACCGTGCGCGGCACCAAAAACAAGAGCGCCTATAGCCCCTCCAATGAAGTCGCCTTTTATAACAATGTAGTGGGTGACCTTTCTTCGCTCGGGTACAGCGCGTGTCAAGATATGATGATCTACGTCATTTTCATGCGGGGAAACCCCCAGCGTGGGTACGGACTCCACTGCGGCGGCACCGACTATGAACATCCGAGCGGCGGCGGCACTGCGCTTCTTGGGAACGATGCACTCGATGCACTTCAAAAGCGAGAGAATAGCGGTTACCGTTCGCTCGCGCACGAGCTTGGCCACGCATTCGGTCTTGCGCACGCGTACCGATCTGCGTACGAACGAGATCGGAGTGTCGTGGGTGGCACCGGCGGGCTCAAGAACATCTTTCATGCTGAGTTCAACTTCACGCCCACCGCACCCGAAAAGCAAACCCTTCTCGCGAGCCCCTTCTTTGGCGGATCAGGGAAGCGCGAGCCGCACTGCCCGATCACGAAGGATGATTACGGCACTATCTATCCCGAAGGGAAATTCCGTGTCTGCTACCACTATGCGTCGTCCGGACTCCCCGGAAAATATCTCGGAGAAACAACAGAATCGAAGATCGCACATAGTTGGGGCAATGGCCCGACGCTTGGGGGGAAAAATGATCGCGTCTTTGCGGTTTGGTTCGGCACGTTTTCCCTTTCGAGGGGCACCTACCGTTTCACCCTGAAGACGAGTGATCTTGCATTGCTCTCGGTAGGATCGAATCGTCTGGCGGGTCAAATTGCGATCGTTGCCTGGGGGAATGGCCCTACTGAGACAACCTACACCGCCGATGTGTATGTCTATAGCGAGAAAACTGCGCTTCATCTTGTCTGGTACGACCTTGGTGGACCCGCGAGCATATCGCTTGCATGGCGCAAAATTTCCTCTATGAATACCACCCATACGGATTCTCCCTCCCCAGACTTTCGTACCTCTCTATGGCAATTCAGTGGGGGAGAGCCCCTCAATACGAATACTAGACGGTCTTTCCGTTTTAGGTTACCATCTCTACGGTGAGACGGAGCGCACACAAATTAACATTTCACCCGCGTTTACAAGAAACAATTCAGCCAAGGGTTCCTTTGGCTGAATTTTTATTTCAAAAATATGTGTGGGGCGGATGTGTGCTCTTTATTTTTATCACCCTCATTTTCTTCACCTCAAGTTTTCTTAATAAGAAAGACGTGACGCACGCGCCCCCACCCGCCAGAAAATTCTCCGAACCGGTAGAGGTAAAAGGAGTATACCTTTCTGCCTATAATGCCGCGGGGCCAAAACTGGATGAAATTATGAATCTTATTCACGAGACAGAGCTGAACGCCGTTATCATTGATCTCAAAGATTTTAGCGGCGCACTCGCATTTGATTCCAGCATTCCGCTCGCAGATGCGCGGGGGCTCGAAACCCCGATCATGAAAGATCTTCCGGGCCTCGTGCGCATGTTGCATGAAAAGGATATCTATGTGATTGCAAGGATCCCCGTGTTTCAGGACGATAGGCTTGCAACGAACGTCCCGGAATTTGCGGTGAAAAATAGACGCACCGGGAGGGTGTGGGACGATCGGAACGGCATCTCGTGGGTTGACCCCGCATCGCAAAAAGTCTGGGAGTATAACTCTGCAATTGCAAAGGAGGCGGTGAATGCTGGATTTGACGAGATAAATTTCGACTACATTCGCTTTCCCTCTGACGGTCCGATAGGGGATATGGCATTTCCTGTCTGGGACGGTCGAATTCCAAAGCACGAGGTGATCCGTTCATTCTTCGCATACCTCAATCAAGAGTTGAAACCCATGGGAGTTTTCCTTTCCGTTGATCTTTTCGGGCTCACCACAATAAAAGACGATGACCTCAATATTGGCCAGCGCTTCATTGATGCGCTTCCGTATTTCGACTCCATTGCTCCCATGGTGTACCCATCGCATTACCCGGATTACTTTATGAAGTTTCCAAACCCCGCGGAAAATCCTTATGAGGTGGTGTTTGCGTCGCTCGCAGGCGCCAAAAAAAAGATAGTGGGCGATTCAAGCTTCGATCCGGCGCGCCCCAATCGCGTTCGCATCCGGCCATGGATTCAAGATTTTAATCTCGGCACAGACTACACGCCTCAAATGGTTCGTGATCAAATCAATGCCGCCCAAGATTCAGGCGGTTTCGGCTGGATGCTTTGGAACGCAAAGAATGAGTAT
>CAYJUQ010000083.1:0-3295 GCA_964373425.1 uncultured Candidatus Saccharibacteria bacterium | reverse complement strand
CGCTCTAATCCTTCTCACCCCCGCAGAACTAGACTCTTCTTTAATAATTCTGAAATGCCCCATGATATCCGTATGCTCAACATGCGGCCCGCCGCAAACTTCGCGAGAGTAACCTCCCACAGAATACACATGCACCTCGGACGGATATTTTAATTTGAAAAACGCAACCGCGCCACTTTTAATGGCGTCCTCATACGACATATTGGTAACCGTTACCTTCGCATCTTCTTTAATCTTTTGATTCACTAAATCCTCAACCTTCATAATTTCTTCCTGCGTCATTTTTTGCGGATGTGAGAAATCGAACCGCAGACGCTCTGCGGTAATATCAGATCCCATCTGCTTCACATGCGATCCCAAGACGTCGCGGAGCGCCTGATGGAGAAGGTGCGTTGCCGTATGCAGTCGCGTCGCTTTTTCAATTTCTTCTGACGTACTCGCCTTCAATTCTCCCGTATCAAGTAAAAGCCCGTGCCCGCCAAATTTTCTCTCACGTCCAGCACGAGAAAGTTCCTGGTGCTTTTTAAATTCATCGTCAAATTCTTCCCGGCTGACTGTAAGGCTGCGTTCTTCGGCAATTTCCTCGGTAAGTTCAAACGGGAAGCCATATGATTCATAAAGATAAAATGCATCTTCTCCAGTTATCCTTTCCCCTCCTCCATCAAGAATCTGGGATATCAACTTCTCCAATTCTCGAAGGCCACGCTCAAGTGTGCTCTTAAACTTCTTCTCCTCTTCCTGAAATACCGAGATAATCTCTTTCTCTTTTTTCTTGAGTTCTGGATATGCATCGGCATATACAGTGATAATGAGGGTGGTTAAATCGGTTCCAATCTCGTCCGGAAGCTCAAGGGTTTTAACGTATTTCACAGACCGCCTGATAAGCCGCCGTAAAATATATCCGCGATCAAGATTGGAGGGAAGAATACCGTCTGCAATGAGAAACGTGCTTGCTCTCATGTGATCTGCAATGATACGAAGGGTCCTCAAACGTTCTGCCCGTTGTTTCGCCCGCTCAAGATCTTCTCCAAAACCAATCGCCGGCGCCCATAGCTGATTGAAACTGGAGGAACCGCCATCGGTCTCTTGCCTGGGAAGATTCTTCTGCAAAAACCGTATAAGGGGCTCGAAAAGATCTGTTTCGAACACGCTCGCTTTCCCTTGTAAAACTGCGGCAAGCCGCTCAAACCCCATACCCGTATCAACCCCCTTCATCTTCAGTGATGCAAGCGTCCCATCTTTTTTCTGATAATACTCATTAAACACAAGGTTCCAAAGTTCAATATACCTACCACACTCACAATTCGGGTTACACGCATCACCTTTTTCGCAGGGCTCTCCTTGTAGATCATAGTGAATTTCACTTGTCGGCCCGCACGGTCCCTCGTCTCCTGTCGGTCCCCAGAAATTTGCACTCCGCCCGAAGAAAAAAATCTTCTCTTCGGGGAATCCAAGATCTCGCCAAATTCTCAGTGATTCTTCGTCTTTTGGAATTTCGCTCTCGCCGCCAAAAATCGTCACGTATAATTTTTCACTCTTCATTTTGCATTTTTCACTAAGAAATTCCCATGCCCAATGTATCGCTGCTTTTTTGTAATACCCTTCTTTTCCTCTATTCGCCGGATCATCGAGAGTGACTGGCCCAAACGAAAAGTTTCCAAGCATCTCAAAAAAGGTAAGGTGCGATTCGTCCCCCACTGCGTCAATGTCGGAAGTACGGAATGATTTTTGAATCGAGGCGGTTCGATGACTGCCGAAATCTTTCTCCGGATCGGCCTCACCCGTAAAATACGGCTTAAACTGCTGCATGCCGGCGGTGGTCAAAAGCACCGATGGATCATCGGGAATAAGAGAAGATGAGGGCACAATAGCATGCCCTCGTTCCTTAAAAAATTCAAGAAATATTTTTCGAATTTCCGTAGCGTGCATAACGAATAGTCACGAAACCACTATACCAAGGTTTTATATGGTTGACAATTATAAACAATAGCGTTACAATGCAAAGTCCTGAAACCCAACAAGTGCCCGTTTGGGTGTAGCCTCGCGACGAGCGGGGTGCTTGATGAGACGAGGGAATACCGAACGATCTTTGAAAACGAGGTCAACCAATGGGAGATACGAAAACTCCAGTAACTCTCGGCCAAGGCGTTGAATTCTTAACCCAACTCTTAAGAGAGTGTGAAAAACAGGGCGTAGCCCGCGAACAATTCCAACCAGCCTTGGATAATCCAGAAATGCGGAAAAAGATCATCGAAAATACGCTTGCTATCCTCTCCGGTAAAAAACCGTTGGGAAATAGAAGAAAAATAAAGGCACTGGTCCTTGCGATGAAAACATTAATACCCGAGGAGCTTGAAGTAGTGAGCAACTATCAGTATGCCGCATTGTGTTGGGGAAACTTCGCAATAACCGGCGAGATCCATCCACGCTTTCAAGGTCACTACGATCAAATCTTCAGCGCTGACCATACACGAAAAGAATACGAACCCCTCATTATCGGTGAGCTGAAAAGAGAGATGTTCGCGCTCTGCCTTGCGAATTTAATTCTTGAGCCTGTTATACGAAAAGATATGTACAATGGCCAGTGGCGCATGGAGCCGTGGTACTTTGTACGAATTGTTATCTCCAACGAGAAACGACACGCCACCTGGACGAATGTCAAGCGTCTCTTGGATCCTATAATCCATATCTTCCCATACTACTTGGGGCGACTTCCCGAAATAGATGCGAGACTCCTCTCACGCCTTACGGGGATTGATGACACTACTACCGATAAAGAGGTAGAAAAACAACTCCTCGCGCCATTGAGGGAGATCGTCGGGCTACCCCACGACGCCCCGCCCTCTCTCATCGAGAAGACGGTCACCGAACTTGTGAATGGTGCATGGAAGCAAGATCTTTGGAATACGGTTCGGCAAGCAACTACAAGGGTTGAAAACATACTCAAAAGTGTGCCGGACCCCAAAATGATCCCGTGCTACGATGCACTTCAACGCATCGTTGAAATATATGAGAGCGAACCGAGGAAGACAGCAACGTCGGTACGAACGCTAGAAGATGCAACAATACTAGAGCACGTTGAGAATTGCCGCGGTCCATGCACAACCGTAAAACGTTGCGTGGGGACAGGTATAGACTACGTTGTCGTGAGGGAATGGGCGGAACATCCACGAACGTATACTGAATTGGCGATTCGAGATGCGAAAGAATACCTCGCCAATCTTAAAACATAAAATAAAGATCAAAGTGCCGCAACATTTGCGGCACTTTTTTCTTACTCCTCTTTCTTGTCCTC
>CAYJUQ010000082.1:0-3370 GCA_964373425.1 uncultured Candidatus Saccharibacteria bacterium | reverse complement strand
TCTTTTTTATCATACCACGGCTAGTGATATATTTCAATAGTTTCTTCTAAAATGGCTTTTACGAGCCATTTTCTTTGCTTGTTTTCGAAATGCGGGAGTGCGGTTCAAATAAATTCTTTAACGAATTATGTAAATCCTTCCTATGATAACAATCTAGGTTATAATATGCTGTCATACGATCTTTGACAATTCATTCTACGGAGGTGAAACCCATGTTGAAAGCGAAGTATTTGGTGCTTCTACCGGCCATACTTCTTGCTGTGATTGTTCTTGTGCCCGGAATAGCTATCGAATGGAAAATCGGACTCGGGCTCGCTTTTCTTGCGGCGAGCATTAGGGCATGCTTTGTCTTCAAGACTGTGCCGCCGGGAAAGGCTTTTGCTATCGCAAGAGTAGTTCTTCTCGGTGGTCTTGTTGGCTTCGGGAGCACGTTAATGACGGCTCAAACCAACGCCGAACGCCTTATTCAGGTTGAGGCGCGGCAATTTGGCTTCGAGCCCGGCATCATCCGAGTGAATAAGGGCGATTGGGTAAATCTCGAAATTGTCTCAACGGATGTGGTTCACGGATTTTATCTTGACGGCATAAAAAGTCAATAAACTAGAGGTTTTTGCCTCATCTGCGGCATTTTTTAAAGGAAATTTGCTAAAATTATTGGCAAATCTAAAATCTATGCTTTAATTATTCTGGAGTTCTCTGACAATTAAATCTTCTCTGGTTAAGAAAAGGAGGGATTCATGGGTGAAAAGGTTGCAGCTTCTCGGACACCTTGAGAATTCTAAAGGGGAAGCAATCGGTTGGAAAGGAGGATCGTACTATGTTCAGCGGGCGAATCGGAGAAATACTTGGCATCGTTGCGCTAGTTGGCATCCTTGTGGGGATTCCTTTTACTATTTTTGTTACGCGCGACACCGCCGCCATGCCAGATGCGGCTGACGCAGATGCGGTGATCATGCTTTCCGGCCGCAATGATGGCAAGATGGGCCAAGAGGGGGATTGGTTTGTTGAGTATGCCAATGTCCCAATTCATAAGGACGATGAGGGTATACCGATAATTCATATCCAGCGCGGCCAGCGGGTTATTTTCCGCGTAACCGGAAAGGATGTGACGCACGGGTTCGCCATCGAGGAATACGGCATTGACGTTGTGGTGCACCCGGGAACCTACGAGGATGTAGCGTTTGTCGCAGACAAATCGGGCGAATTCATGATCACGTGCTCGGTTTTCTGCGGACTCGGCCATCACGGAATGACTGCAACTCTGGTGGTTGAAGAATAATAGGAGGTTTCAATATGAAAAATTGGCGAAAGGCACTCGTCGCGCTGACCGTTGTTGCAATTCTTGGCATCTCGCTTGGATATCCGGTGAGCCAGCTTGTCCGACAATGGACAGCAGATCATACCGTTGTCATGATTGAGGAACGCGATGAGGACGGGCACGATAACGGTGACGGTGACGATCACGAAGATGAACCACACGGCGAAGAACCTAATCATGAGAACGGCGATGAACATGAAGATGAGAAAGATCACGAACACGAAGGAGATGAAGGCGAGGAAGAGCACCTAAGGCCGGCGTTTGATATGTACGGATTGGTGCGAAGCGAACCGGGATACAAAGAATTCAATGTGAAACTCTCCCAATTCTCCTTTGAGCCCAACACAATCCGCGTACACAAAGGAGACAGGGTGCGCCTCAATCTGGATTCGGTAGACGTGGAACACGGACTTGCGATTGACGGATATGATGGGGACGTCTCTGTGCCGACTGAAAAGATTGTCACTGTTGAATTTGTAGCCGAGCAAAACGGGGCAATGCGGTTTCGCTGTTCCATGACCTGCGGCGCATTTCACCCCTTTATGGTTGGCAGAATCGTAGTGGAGCCAGAAACAACATTCCCGTGGGCGATGTTTCTTGTGGGGGTAACGCCTCTCATGCTGCTTGGCGGATACGCGCTTTGGAAAAAGGTGTAAACCATGAAAAAGACGTCGGAGAAACCTCAAGAAGAGTCGTTCGGATGTCCGTTTCTTCCGCGAGGTCAGCAAGTTGACTTTGCCGCATCTCGTGTAGGCAAAATCCTTTTTCGTTCACGCTGGTTTCAGCCGCTCCTTATTTTCGCGAACCTCGCGATCTTCACGGTCATTATTCTTGCGGGAATCTTTGGAACACCGGTGGGAAACCACAACGCGGCGATCATTATGGTCTGGATTTTCTGGTTTTTCCTGCTCATCGCTCTTTTGATCCCGATCGGCGGTCGCGCATGGTGTATGATGTGCCCCCTTCCGGCTCTGGGAGAATGGGCATCACGCGGAAGTATAATCAGAAAATCAAATCGTACCTTTAACCTCGGTTTCAAGTGGCCGAAACGCCTCGACAACATCTGGATTCAGAACCTCGGATTCCTGCTCATCGCGCTTCTAAGCCCTCTCATCCTTACTCGTCCGTGGGCAACCAGTTGGATGCTTATCGGTTTTATCGCGCTTGCGATTATTCTTTCGGTTACGTTCGTCCATCAAAAGAAAATCGGAAGAATCTTTTGCAAGTACGTCTGTCCAGTGGGAGGATTTATTGGACTCTACTCCCTTATGGGAACGCTCGAGGTAAAGATTAAGGATCCGGAAGTGTGCCGGAGAGATAGAACTCGCAGCTGCGTGGTCGGAACAGACAAAAGTTGGGGCTGTCCGTGGTTTCAGGTCCTTCCGAATATGGACCGGAATCTCTACTGCGGGCTTTGCACCGAGTGCATTAAAAGCTGTCCGTATGACAACATTGCCTTCCGCCTACGACCGTTTGCTGCCGACCTTCTGAAGGTACGGAAACTTGATGAGGCCTTCAAAAGCTTCATCATGATCGGCTGCGGCGCAATGTTCTTGGCGGTATTTTTCGGATGGTGGGGTGGACTTAAAGAACTTGCAAACCCCATTGACGGCGTCTTTGCACAGGGGCCGATTCACTGGAAAAATCTTGCCATTTATGGCGCCGTTCTCTGGACGATTACTCTTGGGATTATTCCGGGACTCGCGCTTGCAACCGCATGGCTCACAAAGACTGTGAGCGGCGTCAAAGACGTGTCCGTGAAAAAACTCTTCATTGATATCGGATATACCCTTGTGCCGTTCGGACTCGCGGTCTGGATTGCGTTTATGATTGGTATGATCATGGTGAATGGTTCCTATATTATTCCTGTCCTCTCTGATCCGTTTGGATGGGGATGGAACCTTTTTGGAACCGCAAACTATTCATGGCGCCCCTACTTCCCTGAAGTAGTGCCGTATCTTGAGATGCTTGTAGCGGAGATCGGAACTCTTGCAAGTCTCGTGACCGCGCTTCGCCTTGCCAAAGAGAATTTTGGTGAGAAACGTGCTTTGA
>CAYJUQ010000081.1:1285-3463 GCA_964373425.1 uncultured Candidatus Saccharibacteria bacterium | reverse complement strand
AAATTTGCTTTATTGTATGATGGGATAATATGGAAAAAACGCTCGAGATTGTTGCAAAAAAACTGGTGTCCAACCCCGAACGGGATGGTTCCGGTATCCGCTTTTGTGATGTCGCAATCTATGAACCGAGAGAACCCGAAGACGCAAAACTCGGAAAATGTTATCTTGTTGGAGACATACAGAGTCCCAACCAAGATCCGCCGTACCTTTTTAATCTTTTTACCTCAATTTTTAAATCGAGCTACTACCAAGACCGAAGTCGCGAGCGGCTCGAAGTATTTGAGGGGATCCTCCGAAAGTGTAATAGCATCATCTCAAATCTTGAAAAAGAGGGTGAGCTTGATTTTGTAAAAAGGAGTGGCTTCGCGCTCGGTGTGATATATGGTGATACGCTCCACCTCGCATTTGCGGGGGAGATTACCTGTATCCTGAAACAAAAAGGGAAGGTAAGTATTCTTTCTGGATTTATTGAAGAACCCCAAAAGCTTTCCAAAAAGGGTGATGGGGGAGGTGAAATCGCGGAACAAAAACCGAGGGACCGTATTCGCTTCACCGAAGTCTCAACGGGGACGCTCGGGGAAAATGACATCGTATGCCTTGCGACAGAAGGCCTCTTCTCAATCTTTGATAAACAAAATTTCCTCCATGCAATCGCGGCTTCTCCAACAATTCCTGTTGATAAAATTGAGGAACTCATGCGGGCACAGGAGAGCCGAGTAGCTCTTGCGTGTCTCGTACTTGAGGTATCAGAAAAGAAAACGGGCGATAAACTGGATGCGATTCCCACACACATCATTCCCAGGTTACCAAACGTGATAACACTCAAACCCATAGCAAAGATAAGTGCCCTTATAAAAACACTGCCCGCGCTTCCTTCTGCTAAAATACTCGGCTTCTTGAAAGGTGCGGCTCAAATGTCGTATAACCCCACAAAAGGAATTGATCAGGGTATGGCAGGACCGAAGAAATTACTGCGTCTTGTGAAGCGACTTATTCCGTCCCGAATCTTCTACTTTCCACAAAAACCTGAACAGGAATCAACGTCAGAAGAAACTGGACTTCTCGACGTCCCGCGCCCCTTGCCTTTCACGAAACTTGCCCTTCTTCTTGAATCCTTCATGAAGCTCCCTCTTTTCAATGGAAAGATAATCAAATATGCGGCGGTAGTTATGCTCTTGATTGGAATAGCGATTAGTGGAACCGTATTTTTCTCCTCACGCTTTGGGAAAAATGGAGAGGGAAATATGGTAAACATATATCGTGAACAGCTCAAACAGCAAAAAACCGCGGTAGAGCAATCGCTTATCTATAAAGATACGGAACAAGCTAAAAAACTCATTCTTGATTCAAAAAATCTCCTTGCCGAAATACAGAGCGCAGGCATCGCGCTCGATCAAGAAAGTGGTGCCATCGAAACATACCTCAATGAAGAACTGAATCGACTCGAGGGTATCACGGTGGCAAATACCCCACTCACCATTATTGATCTTCGGACTTTCCCGCTCCGCATCACCCCTTCGCGACTTTTCTTTCAGGGAGAATGGCTTTCTATCTTTGGGGGTAGGGAGGGGGTTCTTCTACGGGTAAAGCCGGATGCCCCAAAAGATCTGCGAATAATCCTAACCCAGAAAGAAAGTTTTGCAGGAGAAGTGAACGACGGCATACTTGTGCTCACCCCTACTGAAGAACGCGGCCAATTCTACAGAGACGCTGCCTTGGAAAATTCGTTGAAGATTAGTGGGCTCAGTGATGTAGTCCCGGAGGGAACCTTTGATGCGCTAAGTCCCACCTCATCACTTCTTCAAAGAAGTAAGGGAAGGATAATGAACTTTCCGCTCGATACTACTATTTCACGCATCCGTACCGCGATAACCGATCCCGCCCGCCTACGGCACGGGACAAGTATCCTCGTTATAGAGAGCATCACCTATGTTGGTACTGAAAGCGGAACAATTTATGTCTACAAAGATGCCGCGTACAAGAAGTCTTGGCAATATCCCTCACCGCAAGGACCGCTTCCTGCGCTTGAATCTCAACCGTCATTTTCCCACCTATACGCACTCGACCCTCAAAATAAAAAGGTTGTGGTGTTTAACAAAGACGGAACATTTATGTACGCACTCACACACGAATCATTCGACAACCTCATCGATATTGAAGTAACTCCGGATGAGAAAA
>CAYJUQ010000081.1:0-1185 GCA_964373425.1 uncultured Candidatus Saccharibacteria bacterium | reverse complement strand
AAAAATCTCCTCAGATGAGGAGATTTTTCATTGCTTCTCTGACTTTAGTTTCAGGACCATCATATTGAAACTCTTTATCCTACCTTAACTCAACTGTCGCCCCTGCTGCTTCGAACTTCTTCTTCAACTCTTCGGCTTCTTCCTTGGAAAGATTTTCTTTCACCACCTTCGGTGCACCATCAACAAGATCCTTCGATTCTTTAAGGCCGAGGCCAGTCACTTCACGAACCACCTTGATCACCTGAATTTTTTGCGCACCGCCGCCTGTAAGCTCTACGGTGAAACTTGACTTCTCTTCTGCATCGCCTCCGGCTCCTTCTCCGGCTCCACCCGCCATGGGTGCCGCAAACGCCATGGGTTGAGCCGCGCTCACCCCAAACTTCTTCTCGAGTATCTTCACAAGCTCCGAGAGATCGAGAAGGGAAAGTGATTCAATTTCTTTTACGAGGTCCTTGAACTTCTCTGGAACCTCGACTTCTTGTGTTTCTTTTTCTTCTGCCATTAACGGAGGGTATAGGGTTTAGGGGTTAGGGTTTAGATTACGATATCTAAAAAACTAGATCCCAAAACCTATAGAGTTACTTACTTTTTAATTTGAGAAAGTATCGATACGAAATTGCGGGTTGGCGCAACAAGCACGTTCACAAAACCGTAGAGTGGAGCGGAAAGGACGCCAAGGAGCTTTGCTCTCAGTTCTGGTTCACTCGGGAGTTCGGCAAGGGCAATAATCTCCTCCCGTGGCACAAGTTTATCCCGGAAGATGCCGCCCACAATCTTAAACGCCCCGTGCGCTTTCTGGAATTTGTATGCTGCGTTAAGCGGCGCAAGATTGTTGGGGTCACGAACTACAATCACTGCCCCCTCCTCGCCAAGAAACCCGTCTGGTATTTCGAAATGTGATCGCTTGAGGGCGAGTTTAGTGAGTGTCTTTTTGATAACCCTCACCACCGCATTCGCCTCGCGGATGGAACGGCGAAGCATACGTGCTTCTTCCGCTCCAAGACCCTTGTGGTCGGCAAAAACAATAAGGGCTTTCTCGGAAATCCACGATTTTAGTTCGTCTACAAAATGTTGTTTTTGTTCACGTGAGAGCGGCATAGAAATAAATAATCTGTGGGGTCTCCACAGACAACATAAAACATGCATATTCCTCGGCAGGAAATTAAGTCCTCCGAGGCCTCGACC
>CAYJUQ010000080.1:0-3613 GCA_964373425.1 uncultured Candidatus Saccharibacteria bacterium | reverse complement strand
TTAAATCACGTCCCCTGAAGCCGCATCCGCTTTTCAGAGAATTTGTGAGAGCGGCACTGCAGTGAGATAATTTATTTTCTTTTCGAATTCAATCCTCTGCTGGACAAATAATAGTCGTTCGCTTCGAAGAAATATCTCCCTTGATCGCTTCGCTCACGGGAACCCAGATATTTCTGATCTCGCTCACTCCTTTATTTGTATCCAGCCTCGTCAAAAGAATTCGCAAAGAGAATAAATTATCAGGAAAAGGAGAATACCAATTTTTGGAAATAAAAAAACCGCGTTTTGCGCGGTTTTTTTATTTCGTTAAGCGATATAGTAAAGCGTAATCAATCTTGGATCATCAATCACGGGTTTCCCGCAGACTGGGCATACGATCTCTTGCTCATGAGTGTGGATATCGCAGAAGTGAATAGTAACCGGCTCTCCGAAATCTTTGCAAAGCAGGTTGCAGCAAAAGAGCTCTTTGTATTCTCCGAAGCTACACGGAACTTCTTCTGACTTCACTAGCTTCCCTTCCTCAGTTTTTCAATAACATTGAGTGTCAAAAGCGCACACGAGAGAATCGAAAGCAGAAACCCAATTGTTATAAAGAAGCTTCCAAATACCATTCCATAAATTTCAGGTTTCACTCCATCAAGAATGAGATTTCCTGCTAATATATTAAGTAATCCAAAGAAGAGAAAGTATGCAGTAAGAAATATACTTTTTGATGCGCTATACATACTATCGAGAAACTCCCTTTTCATGACGGCCTCCTTTTGAAAAGAACTACTTTGTCTTCGTCTCTATATACACCATTTTTGCAATCCGTTTATTGCCGTCGAATCGCACTTTTTTCACTGTTTTAAACTGGACAACCCCATCGCATTTCGCGTATAATGTGTCATCGCCTCCGCGAGCGACGTTTACGCCGGAAAGATACTTTGTGCCGCGCTGGCGAATAATAACTTGCCCCGATTTCACGACCTGTCCTGCAAAAAGTTTCACGCCAAGACGTTTGGCAGCAGAATCCCGTCCTAATTTGGTTGACCCGGCAGATTTAGTCTTAGCCATACTTGGTTAGTTTAATGAAATATTATAGGGGAATAATATTTAGTTTCTGATTCTTTTAAAGCTGAATGAAGCGAGGGAGGATAGTGCGATGGGACCGTAAGAGAATTTAGAAGAGGCTATTTATCACAATTAGTGACGCTAGTAGGAAAAAGAAAGCTAACACTATGTAAATTAATCGCCTCCAAGGATCAATACCTCCCTTTTGGAAATACGATATTAGAAACCGATAACCGATAATTATCACCCCTATGCCTCCAAAGAGTCCGACGGCGTGTTCGGGCCCCACTTCGTGCCACCCCTTTATGAAAAATTGGCTTAAAAGACCGATAACAATAATAAAAAATAAGAATCCGCTGAAAGATGCTATAATCAAACTTACCGTCCAAATCAAAAGCTTTCTCATATAGAATATGTTACAAAATCTTAAGCAATTCGTCAACCTCTGCCAAATATAAGATAGACCAAATACAAAAGCCTTCTAGTCGTAGTAGAAGGCTTGGATATTGAGAATCTTCTCGCGATATCCTTTTAGTTAAATTTCAGTGCCGCCATGATGGCAAGAGGAATGCCGAATGAGTATATCACTGTCACTATAATTCCGGTGGCAAGCCAAAATAATACTATGGCGGGGGACAGCAGAATCCTTATCACTCCCAATATCGATCTCGGTGGCGAAAGGGTTAATTTCACCAAGGGCAGTATAGAGTCAGTCCAACAGAACTCCTTTATAAATTCCAGATACCCTCCGAATTCTTTTCTATCAAAGTACACCTTCGTTCTCCTTTCTTCATACTTAATTCGATGATATCATATCATGAAAAATCTGTCAAGCATTTTAGATAATTTAAAAAGGTTCTGCAAAGAAAATCAAAACGACCTTATACTTGTGGCCGGAGTTGTCTTGATATCGTTAATGAGCTTCGGCGCGGGGAGATTAACCGCGCCAAAACCAGTGGCGCCAGAACCCATTATTATTGAAGGCGCATCCCGGGAATCGCCGCAATCATCAAGTGGCGAGGCTGAAAATAGGGGAGCGGCGAGGCGAGAGATGGGACGATTTGTCGCAAGCATCAACGGCACAAAATATTATCTTCCGGAATGCGGTGGAGCAAACCGGATAAAAGAAGAAAATAAAATCTGGTTTGAAACCAGAGAAGAGGCCGAGAAAGCAGGATATGGGCCAGCAGCAAATTGTCCCGGTTTATAGTTATTTCCCGCTCATCAGCGTTTTAAATTCTTTCACTACAATGCGAGCTTTTTTTATTTCATCACGGATTTCTTCGGGGAGTGCACCCGTTACTTTTTCCAATTTCTTTGCATCTATCGTAAGCACGTCTTCCCATTTTCCGAGAGGCGCCAGCACCTCTTTTACTTTTGCCGCATCATAGCCGTAGCGTTTCTGTAGGAGTCGTGCGATGTATCCCTCATTCCCAAACAATCGTTCAAGTCCCGCGGTATCCATATAGCCACTCAATTTCGATTTGATCTCGGTGAGTCTTTTTTCACTCTGTTTTCCTTGTTTTTGCAGTTGGAAATATTCCTCGATCAGGTCATCGATTTCTTTTTCGGTTGGGGATGCCGTTTCTTGATCTCGGTATAAATGTTTCCATGCGGGGCAGATCTTTCGATACCCGCACCAATCGCAAAGCGGCCCCGGATGCGGCTCAAAAGAGCTTTTCTGAATTTCTTTAATACCCTGTTTGAGGGCACCTTCTGTTTTTTTCAATTCTTCCTTCGTTCTCTTGGTACTCAATTTTTCGCCGTGGCGCAGGAAATAAAGGGTGAGCACCACCGGTTTTTCCATCTCTGGCCAGCGGTAACGTACGCCGAGGTGGTAGAGCGAAAGTTGAAGATTGTTATCCACATTCTTTTGAGGAGGCATGCGGCGCGCGGTTTTATAATCAATAATTTCGAGGGTTCCATCCTCGCGTTTGTCGATGCGATCAATCTTCCCCGTTAAAAGATGCAGTTCTCCCTTCTCGTCCTGAATCGGCACCTCGAAATATAATTCAAGATCGATCACATTCGCACTCTTGAAATCACTCGTTTTGTAGTACGCTTCAAGGAGTTTCAGCCCCTGTTCGAAATACGCTTTTTCTTCCTCGGGGAGCCACCTCACCTTACCCGGTTCTGGCCAGTGCTTCTTGTAATAGTCACACACCTGCTCAAGGGTGGGGAAGAAGGGAGTAGATGAGTGGAGAAATTTAAGCGTGGTATGCACTACCGAACCGAAGACAGCCTCCTTTGATTTGGGGGCTGGGATTCTCTTCACTTCCTGAAAGTAGTACTTCTGCGGACAGTTTTTGAATGTATCGAGCGCAGAATACGTGATTTTCATCGTGTGTATCCTATCATTTTCGGAATTTCATTGCAAAAGTAAAGGAAGCGCCCCCGGACTTGCGTCAGGGGGCTTTGTCGCTATGCTCCTCTTTCCTTTGTTTAGTAGAGGACCTTTTTCAGTTCTTTGATCATCTTCTTCTCTTCGGGGTCGAGAGGGAACCGTCTCCAATCGTACTCGGAGGAAGGATCCTCCGCTTCCTTTACCCACATCCGCATC
>CAYJUQ010000079.1:0-3639 GCA_964373425.1 uncultured Candidatus Saccharibacteria bacterium | reverse complement strand
CGAAGAATCAACTCCGCCAGAAAGAAACACACCGAGCGGCACATCCGATACCATACAGAGCTTAACCGCATCCTTCAGTAAGGACCCTAGACGAGAAATAATCTCTTGAGGAGTTCCAGATACAGAATGAGGAATACCTTCCTCAATAGCGTCTCTTAATGACCAATACGGCCTCGGGTGGGGAAACGAATGCCGCTCCAGATCACGCTTTCCGATGGTAAGGATGTGTCCGGGTAAGAGCTTATATACTCCTTTATAAATTGAATATGGGGCTGGAATATATTTATGCTTCAAATAAAGCGCTAACGCCCCGCGGTCAATATCTGGCTGGAAACCAGGATACGCGAGAAAGGGTTTCAATTCAGATCCAAACACAAATGTATTTCCCGCCCATCCGCAGTAAAGCGGTTTAACCCCGATTCTGTCGCGTACAAGATAAAGTATTTGGTCTTTACGATCCCAAAGCCCAAAGGCAAACATCCCATTGAAACGCGTAAGCGCAGCCTCAAGCCCCCAGGCTTCAATCGCCGCAAGCATCACTTCAGTATCTGATTGACCGCGGAAACCAAAGCCAAGATTCTCAAGTTCTTTTCGTAAATCATTGAAATTATATACCTCGCCGTTATAGGTAATAACATAGCGCTTATTACGAGACTCCATTGGCTGATGGCCCTCTTTTGAAAGATCAAGGATTGCAAGTCTCCTATGACCCAGCGCAATTCCCGCCGATGGGTCCACCCATATTCCTTTGTCATCCGGCCCCCGATGCGCCAACGTATCCCCCATCTTTTCTATGGATATCTCAAGCCCTTCAGCTGATTGGTACGAGGGATTATAAATTCCGACTATGCCACACATAGGTTACAATACAAGCCGAATCCATACCGCATTGAAAATACCTCCCGCGATATTCGCAAAGAGGCACCACGGGTTGAATCAACTCGTAGAAGCAATATCTTAAAATGGGTACTCGCCAATGCGATAAGACTAAAAACTGTGGATTATTTTACACGATATAGATAATGATTTGTGGAGTGCAACTCAAACCCATACTTTTTATAAAGCTCGTTTGCGGCGATCCGTTTTGGGTTACTTGTAAGTTCGATGATCTCGACTCCTTGCCCCCTTGCCCATTTTACCAAATCCTCAAGAATTTCACGGCCCAATCCCTTGCCACGATATGCCTCATCAACGATCATATCCTCGATTACTGCTTGCTTTCTTAACATCGTCTGTCTTGGGAATATCCACCCCATACCAATGAGTTCGCCAGCTGTATTATACATCTTAGAAACGTATCCATTAAGAATTGCCTTATAAAGTGATTGTTCTTTTACTTCCGCGGCCGCATCAAGTTGAGATATTAATCCCCTCACCCGCTCTAAATTGAAAGTGAAATTTTGTTTAAGCCATTGGATTTTATATTGATTGGAATCCCACGCAACTACCTCAGGATCCAACTCCCATAGAGGGGTCCACGAGTATTCTGAATTTTCTTCATTCAAGGAAACTTCGTGATCGCCAATATCTACTAGATAAAAATTGCTTAGTATGGGATACTGCTTATCCTCCCAGTATCCCGTGCCGGGATACATCCTCATAAAAGTAACTTCTCTCGGTTCAACGCCCAACTCCTCCTCCACCTCTCTTCTCACTGTTTCATCCGGCACTTCTCCTTCATGCATATATCCTCCCGGTAAATCCCACATACCCCTAAAGGGTTCCTCACCCCTCTTAAGAAGTAACAGCTTATTATCCCTTATAATTATTGCGGTTGCAGTGCCCTTTGGATTCTTGAAATTACATAATTCGCAGTCCATATTTTTATGAATTATTCCTATTTATATAAATGGGGTATAAATACTGATTTGCTAATAACATAGCGGGTATATTACTACAAGAGAATGAAAATCCCGATTCCCACAGATAACGCCTGTATAAAATAACTAGTCAGGATCGTTGTGCTGACGGATTTTGTTGCTCGATATAGTTTATCGAAACTATGGTCTCGATCACCAAGGAAAAGAGGTTTTTTACTAAAAAACCTTCTTAGTGTAGTGAGCGCCGTATCGAAAACAGGCAGCCCAATTATAAGAATTGGCCCCAAAAAACTTTTACTATCGTAAGGTTTTGAAAGGTAAAAGGCCATGATCGCAAGGATAAACCCTAAAAAATATGCTCCGGAATCGCCCATAAAAATTTTTGCTGGTGGGAAATTGAAAAACAGGAAGCCCAGTATACTACCGAGACAAACAAGAGAAATTAACAATGCGGCATCATAGCCTAATGCATAAAAAACTGTGGCAAACCCGACAAGAGAAATGGCGACGACCCCACCCGCCAAGCCATCTAATCCATCTTGAAGGTTTATGGCGTTTATTGAGCCAAGAATATAGAAAAAGGTGAGGGGGATTATCACTCCCGCCGGGGGAATAATCTCCATGAAGATACCGGAGGCAAAAAGAATCAATGCCGCAACAATGCCTGCCGACACCATGAGAACTAATTTTAACCGGGGCTTTATAGTACTAATGTGCTTCCACTTCAAATCATCCCAAAGCCCAAGAGAAAAAATTATAAACCCAACAATGAGTATCCCTCCAATTTCTCGCCCCAAGAACTCTTTATAGTAGGCAAAAGATAAAAGAAGGGTTGAGAAGACGATAAAAATAGCCGCTCCGCCCAAATACGGGATTGGGGTTTTATGAATCTTCAATATATCTCCTGTGGGATCATCAAAAAACCCGTATGCAACGCCGAATTTACGTAATAGAAAAACAAGTATTACCGAAAAAAGAAAAGAAATTACAATTGGCAACAAGATCATTTAATCTGTTATTTCGTATACATACACCCTCGAAATCTCTCCGCTGTGGATGGAAATGTTGGAATGAAATACAAACCCAATTTTTTCATAAAATCGAATTGCCCTTGGGAGACTTTCTCCCACAACAACCCTAAACTTCTCTACTCCTCGATTTTTCATCTCATTCACAAATAGACGAAACGTGTTTTCGGCAATGCCCTTGCCGTGAAACTGACTTCTTACTGCGATAGTTAATAATTCTGCGCTCGAAAGCGTTTTTTCTTTTCTGGGGTAAAGCAGCGTTTCGATTATTTTCTTAACCCGCCTCACGTTCAAAATCTTTGGAAAAAGAATTTTTATTGCTTGCATACTATGACTCTTGAAAAAATCTCGATAGAATGCGTTGATATTCGTGCAGCCGGATATAAATCCAACAATCTGACTATCAACCTCTGCAACCACGCAAAAACTCGTCCCCGATTCAATTATGGACTCGTAGAATTTCTCCAAAAAATTTTCTCCAAGCTCGGCCAAAAATCCCTTATTGATTTCTCTGTAGTGAATACTCGCTATTATTCGCGCATCTCTCTTCTCTGCAAGACGAATATAACTTGTGGGCTCTATTTGCATGATATGTAATAACCAAAATTATCTAGGCTTCTCTCGTAGCCCCCTTTTTATAAGAAGTTCATATCCTTCCTTAGGATGAACAAATGAAAGCTGTTAGACAAGGTGATTGTAATACCGTTTGTCCTCTGGGTCGGGGAAACGTCCCTCTTCGAATGCCTTCTTGATTTCAAGAATGCCATCCAGTACCGTCTTTTCTGGACGAA
>CAYJUQ010000078.1:0-3640 GCA_964373425.1 uncultured Candidatus Saccharibacteria bacterium | reverse complement strand
CGCGGGTGCATATCGTATTTCGATATACGTTTAGAAATTAGAAATTATCTTTTTGTTTCTCCGTACCACTGGGGAATGTTTTCTTGGTAGCCGAGACGGCCTCGTTCAAAAATTTCTTTCTCTACGATCTCTTTTGGTTTGCCGTATTGAAGACGGCTAAATTCCCGTACTGCTTCAGTAACCTCGCCCGATCCTTTCTTTGGCGGATAGGTTGTCATATTGAATGGTCGTGTCGTTCCGCCGTCAATCATGAGCTTCACGTACGCGTTGTAATTGTCGAGATTCACAAGATCGGATTCGGTAAATACCGGAGAGAACTGCTTCACGAGAAATTCCGCATCGTGCGGCCCGACACGAAAACTTATAAGCGACCCCACGTTCCCAAACACCGCGTTCCTGATACTATCGGTGAGCTGACCGATAAATTGATGCGCCATCGTAAGATCGAGGCGGTATTTCCTCGCTTCGGCAAGAATGGTTGCAATGGAATCGGTCGTGAAGTTCTGAAACTCATCAATATAGAGGTAGAAGTCCTTTCGCTCCTCTTGCGGAGTATCCACCCGTCCCATTGCCGCCATCTGCAATTTTGAGACAATGATAAGCCCTAGGAGCGCGCTATTTACCTCTCCCACCTTTCCGCGAGAGATGTTCACAAGGAGAATCTTTTGCTTATCCATCACTTCCCGGAAGTCAAAACCTGATCGCGGCTGGCCAATAATGTTCCGCATCATCTCATTCTCAACAAACCGTCCGACTTTGGAAATAAGATAACCGAGAATTTCTGATTTGTGGAATTCCGTGGTTTTTGCCACCTCTTTCTCCCAGAATTGCCGCACGATAAGATCGGTCACTTTCGATACTTTATAGCGCTGAAAGGTTTCATCGGTGAAGATGCGTGGAATTTCAATGATGGTGCCGGGATTTTCCTTATCCGCCATAAGGGTGAGCATAGCATTTCGCATATTGTGCTCAAATATGGGGCCGATCATCTCCGGCGGGAAGAGTTTGTAGAAAATGGCGATCATCTCCTGCACCGCAAAGTCTTTTTGCTCTTCGGTTCTATACTCAAGCATGTTGAGCCCCATCGGCCGCGCAGTATCTGCGGGGTCGAAAAGAATCACGTCTTCGGCTCGATCTTGCGGAATAATGCCGAGAAGCGCCTCCACAAGATCGCCGTGCGGATCAATCACCGCAACTCCTTCGCCCCTCTCAATATCCTGCCGGACCATGTCATAAAGAAGGGTGGACTTCCCCGTGCCTGTCTGCCCGACGATATAAAGGTGCCTGCGTCTGTCATCGCGTGTGATCCTCACTTCAACTTCTTCGCTCCTATACGTATTCTTCCCGAGGAGTAATCCTTCTCGCGGCATGGTCACCGGAGGTTGGGAAACTTTTGCTCTCACCCACATGACTTTTGGCGCTTCAAGCGACGCAATGGGAAAATGGAAAATACTTGTGAGCTCTTCGGTATTTAAAATAAACCGGTTGATATTGTCGAAATTTCTGAATACGTAGTTATAGATAAAGGTCTGCTGACGGAACGGTTTTATGAAACGGAAAGAATTCAGGTGGGGGGAAGAAAATTGAACGAAAGCGGCTTTCAAATGCTCAAGAATTTGCTGCGCCCGTGCTTTTGTGGGTGCGGATGCGACAAGCCTGATATTCACCTCAAAACCCAACTTTGCAATCTTTCCCTCGATTGCGTTCACTACCTCTTCATCGATCGGCGTGAGGTTCGGAAGGGGTTGCGGATATGGCGCCCCGGCCTCACCGCTCCTTTCTCCTTGTCTTTTTTGTGATGCACCGCCGATGGTGCCAAGGGATGAGAACGCGCGGCTCACGCCAAATTGAGAAGCCGCGCGGGTGTACGAAATCCGTTCATTCCGCATTTTTTGAACAATTTTCGTTCCGAACTCGCGCCAGCTCCCGACCGCAGGACGAAATATAATTTGAACCGCTGCCCCCTCCTCTTCCGTAAGTTTCGAGAGGGCGGTTACAATGTCGCCAAGCGGATCCGTTTCAAGGCGTTGGTACGTACGGATGGGAAGGACGTGATGCTGGGCAAGTTTCAGGCGCGCGACCGCAACTTCAGACTTTGGCTCAAAAATACTGTAATCCTCAATCCTCAAAATTTCAGCTTTCGGGAAAAAGCCGTGAATTTGCTTCTCTACCAAATCTTCCCAGTGACGGGGGATCGCGAGGTAAAACTTAATATGCTCGCCCTCGGATACAATTTCGAATGCCAAGTGGGGATTCCCGTAGAGCATCCGTTTCAAAAAATTATGCTCTTTAATCGTGGTAAGTGAGGTGTAAAACTGTTCCATCACCGCGATCATCTCCTTTTCCTGTTTTCTCGGTTCGCCCTCCTGCGGCACATCTTGCGGCAGTGAAACCAAAAAAAGGCCCATGTTGAGAGACCTTGTAATTGCCGCGCTCCGTCCCGAGGCAACAAAAAGATACACGATCCACGACCCGATGGCACCAAGAAACAGTAAAAAAATATAAAATAGCACCTGTCCCATAATAGATTTTCTTATCCCTCGGGTTTTTTCTCGTCATTCAGCTTATCGACACGAGGAAGCACACGAGGAAGCATGCGCTCTAAAATTGAATCTTTCACGCCATTCGCAAGATAAAGCATGTGCAGCTTCTCTTCTTCGCTTTTCGCGCTTCTTAAAACAGGTAGAAAATTAAACTGAGTAATGCGCTTCTGAAAATACTTCCATACGGTGGTTACCGGAACCGGACTAGAAGATGCGGTAAGTTGTGAAAGGTAGTCACGAAGCTCATCAAGCATCTTTCGTGCGGCAGGATACTCTCGCTCGCGCTCAAGAAGGTCTTCATATTTTGTCGAAAGTTTACGGAGCAGCGCGTCCGCATCTTCCGCATCATCTTTCCCGAAAGATTGCGACCGTTCTCCACGGACGACACTCGCAAGTTTCTCAAGGAAACGTTCTTCAAAATATGCTGAAATTTTTAAAAGTTCGAGCGCCCGACCCGACAAATCCCCCTTGCCTTCTTCAATTAAGAGCATTGTTTCATCACTCGGCTCAAGCGGGGTCTTCTCCTCTTTCAATCCTTCTTCAACCGCTCGAGAAACCTGCGAAAGTGAAGTCGCGCCCTCTCTTTCTGCTTCTTCAATCTCCGCTTCATGCCTTTGGCGTAGTTCACTCAACCGTTCTTCCGAGATATTGAATTGTGGTTCTTCTCCCGACATAGAAAATGAAAATAATAATTACAACTCTTTTAATTCTCCTCGGTTGACTAACTCTTTGTAGAGATGATCCACAAGAAGATCGTGGAATTTATCCAAGATGTAGGGATTGTTGAGGGCGCGGGCGGTATCAATGGAATGCCGTAAGCCCTTATGAAAGGCGAGGTCTATGAGCGCCTGTATCTGTCGATCCTCTGGAAGATTTTTTATCTTTTTTGACTCTTGGGCCGCTTCTTCGGAAACTTGGTATACAGGGGATGTAGAAACTTGCGTCTCTTCCGGGATTTCCGATGACGGAAACTCCCGCGGTCGTTCCGTCGGCCGCTCGGCCTCCCGCCGTTCCTCGGGCAATCGCCCGCCTTCAAAGGCACCAGCTTTTTCCTTATCTGGACCGTAACGATCCCGTTGATTTTTCTCTTCTGGCAT
>CAYJUQ010000077.1:1963-3668 GCA_964373425.1 uncultured Candidatus Saccharibacteria bacterium | reverse complement strand
CGCCACTGAAAATAACAGCCCCGACTTTGTGTCGGGGCTGTTATTGAACTAATTACCGAGCCACTCGCGTCACCTCCGATAAAAAGTTTTCGATGTCAGATGAAGTGTCGTTTGATGAAAGCTCGGCCAGAACCCGATTTGAGATATTTCTCGAATTCGTATGCCGTGTATTTATTTTGGATCGCGAAATAAAAATCAAGTTCAATGGGCAAACGATTTGCCGTCGCAGGCACATGACCCTTCCTATGTCTTTCCAGTCTATCTTCAATATCATCAGTGCAGCCCACGTAAAAACCTTCCTTACATTTTAAGCTATAAATGTAGTACATATGCGCGATTTTTCTGGCGGATTTCATCACGCCGTAGCCACGCTTCAGCATGGCGAAGGTCGCCTTCGCGTACCTTTCGGCGGACTGCGTCACGCCGAAGGTCCGCTACGGCGGACCGAAGGCGGAGGGTAGTGGACGATGTTAGAACCTAGTGGATGACTGCTACGGACAGGTTCTTTATTCCAAATCTATCATTAGAGGCGGCGAAAATCAACTGAACGGAGTTTATTCTACCCTGCGGTTCACTATATTTTCTTGCAAAATACTTGACAAGATTTTTATAATATGCTATTATACCAATATAAGAAAGGTGTAAGGCGTGAGCACAGAAAAGAGAAAGGGCTAAGACAATGCCAACAGCATACGCAATCTTCGAGGAAGAAGGAGAGTATGAGGACCATAGCAAGGAACTCCTGGCTATTGCCTTGAGCGAGGAAGCCGCAAGGGCGGAGGTAAAACGGCAAGCCGAAGCGTTTGTGGAGAAGCGGAAGCCCTATACTCCCCACTCCACTCCTATCGAGGTTCTCGGCAGTGTCCCGCATCTCACGGTGCGAATCGGAAAGATGGGATGGGGACCCCGTGATGTGGAGTTTTACGCCGAAGAAGTGCCGCTCGCCGATTCGGTGTAAGCTCTCTCACTCTTCTTCTCACCAAGGGTAGCAGATTACGGAGTTCGCTCCGTAAAATGCGACAACGCTCGCATACCTTCTGCCAATAGCAAAGTCACGCAAGTGACAAGGCCCAAGGATAACACCGAGGGCCTTTTGCGTTTCACGAAAACAACCGCTCAAGAAAGAACGGTTGTTTATTTTACACCACCATTTGTCCTTTGAGTTCTCCTATCCCACTCTGCCCAGCACCAGAGCCAAAGCACGGTGCTGGATAAGTCCCGAGCCGTGATTGCGAAGCCCCGTACCTAAGCACAAGCGCATGGTTCGGGGCGAAGCAATCTCTGGTTTGGGAGGTACCCCGAAATGAACGTTTTAGGAAAGAGTATCTTGTAGCATCAATTTCAGCGTTCTTCTTCCTTTGGTGGTTTTTAGATATTGCTCGCGCTGTTTCGCGTCTTTCTTGCTTGTAAATACCTCGTAGTAGATTACCTTCCAAGGACGGTATGGTTTCGTAGATTGAACTTCACCAGCGTTGTGTTTCGCCAGACGACTTTTTAAATCTTCTGTATAGCCAATGTATAGTTGGTCGGATTTCACCTGACTTTTCAAGAGGTAAACGTAGTAGTACATAAAAGCGGTACGGGACAGCCCAGAACCGTGCTTTGCTCTGGTTCTCTGGGCGCCCCGTACCAGAGATTGCTGTGCAATCACGGTACGGGACAGCCCAGAACCGTGCTTTGCTCTGGTTCTCTGGGCGCCCCGTAC
>CAYJUQ010000077.1:0-1863 GCA_964373425.1 uncultured Candidatus Saccharibacteria bacterium | reverse complement strand
ATTGCTGTGCAATCACGGTACGGGACAGCCCAGAACCGTGCTTTGCTCTGGTTCTGGGCGGAGAGGGAGGGATTCGAACCCTCGCGCCGGGTATTACCCCGACCTAGGAGTTTAGCAAACTCCCCCCTTCAACCGGACTTGGGTACCTCTCCAATGCACGATGCAAGTATAGCTTGCGTGCCATCATTTGTGAAGTACTATTGGCTTCAGCTTCGGCGGCCCCATGCCATTCAACCCCACCTGAAACGCGGTGGGGGTTTCTCGTAGGAGAAGAAAAACGCAACTATGTCTCAAACGCAGAAATTGCCCTCTCGAAGATTCTGTGCTACTCTACTCATTGTTACAATGACGCGCGTTATCGATAAAAATGTAATTGATTTACGGAATCAAAAACCGGAGCACGATACTCCGCTAGAAAAAATTGAAGTCGGCACTTCTCAAAAGACGGGGGTCCTCTATGAATGGCGCGCCCAGGAATTTATGATGTACCGGAAAGATATTGCCTGGATTGCTGGCCTCGCACTCTTCGTCATTGGCCTCACGATTTATTTTACGCTCACAAAAAATTATCTTGGGGCCATTCTTGTGATACTCATGGGCATCCTTACGGGTGTGTGGGCTACGAGGAAACCAAACGAGGTTGCGTTCCAAATTACTTCCCTCGGTATTTCTGTAGGATCCCGTCTTTTCCCCTTCGAACGTCTCAAATCCTTCTGGATCATCTATGAACCGCGAGATATCAAAGAGGTGGTTCTCCACATAAAACAAGTCTGGAATCCGCACCTTTACCTCAATATTGGCAGCGCAAACCCGGTGGAAATCAGAAAAGCCCTCCTTCGCTTTCTTCCCGAGAAAGAAGAGCAGGAATCGCTTGCAAACGTAATCGCGAGACGCCTCGGATTTTAAATGTTAGTCCCTATAGCTTAACGGATAAAGCATGGCCCTCCGAAGGCCAGGATGGGGGTTCGATTCCTCCTAGGGGCACTTATTAACTCTTTCGAGTCCGTAGCTCCCGCCCGGGTTTTATCGGGCGAGGCTCGCCCAATTCTTAAGAATTGGGCGGCAACGGACCCCGTACTAAAAATATGCGCCCGTAGCTCAGCGGATAGAGCATCAGCTTGCGGAGCTGAGGGTCAGAGGTTCGAATCCTCTCGGGCGCGCCATTGAGGAAATTGCAAGCTTTGAGGGTTCGCCTCACTTCGCTCGGCGACTAATTTGTATTGAATTTTCGGGACAAAAACGAATTGGCGGTTTCGCATTTTGGGGGAAGAAAATTTTTTAATCCAATACTGAATCCTAGAAAAAGCCTTAAAATAGAGGCTTTTTCTGTTGCACTTGACTTTCAATCGCATATATGCTATATTAGTAACGTTATCAAATCCATTGATAAACCTGACCGCGAGGCTCTGCGGTAAGTTCTTTTGAGCAAAAAACAAAAGGAGGTGCGGCGTGAAAAAGACGCTCATATGGATCGTTCCGTATCTTCTGTCTTGGGTTGCCCATTATTCGTGGGTGGTGTGGGGAAAGTTTCTGACGGAAAATCTGCTAGGGGTCGAACAGACCTGGATGCAGTATTCCATCGTCTTCGGCACTTGGCCTGTAATCGTCATTCTCTCCTCCGGTTGTCCGTTCATGTATCTCCACCAGTGGTTGGAAATACAGGCCGGGTGGCGAGAAAGGATTACGTACACGTTCGAGGATTGCATTCTCCACAAGTACCTCATCCAACCCGCGTGGGCAGTGGTTAGTCCAGACAGAAACAAAAAGTGAGTTTGCCAGCTCTCACTCAAATCAAAAGCTGGCTTTCTATTTTGATTTATTCTTATATTTTTTTGGCATTCTTCTGGTCCATCAAATCTTCAA
>CAYJUQ010000076.1:0-3700 GCA_964373425.1 uncultured Candidatus Saccharibacteria bacterium | reverse complement strand
CCCCATTATTGGGAACACAATTAATATTTTTCTCAACTCTCTTTTTGTGACGTACTTGACAACCTTTTCTTTAATCGCGGGCATATTAGGACTTGCGTTTGCTCATAGTTTAAGAGAAAAATCTAGTCATGAGATGTAAGAGTGGTTTTTATAAAAACTTATTTATGGGAGGGTTCATTACCCCCTTTTTATTTTTTGCGTTTCTTGTTCTTTCACAGAGACTCGAAAACAATTTCTCTCCAAGTCCTAAAAACTATGCTCCAAATCTCTGGTTCGATTCTCAAGAGGAATATTATCCAGCTGATCCTTTAAACTTTTATTATGACCAGAATCTGAATGAACTTCTGGGCGAGGCAGCTGTTAAAAAATATAGAATCCTTTCTTTGCAGGAAAAATTGAGCAATTTCGTCATATTTTATGATGTAAAAGATTTTGGAGATGAATGGATATATTACTATTGGTTATTTTATGTGTTTAACGATGGCTCGGTAAATGATCATTATGGTGACTGGGAGTTTGTTCAGGTTTTTGTGAATAAAAATAATAAGGAAGTGAATAAAATTATTGGCTCTCAACATACGGGAACAACTACAAAAATCGTTTTTACTAATGCAGAATTAATTCGACCAAGCTCTTCACATACCAATGTATTGGTTGAAAGAGGGGCGCATGCTGACTGGATTGATGGGAATAACAACGGGACCGTGGAATGGAAACAAGACATAACTAATTGGTACAATGCCTATAAAATTAGGGGTTGGTCCAACGAAGACCGAGATAACGGAGTAAAAATCTTTCATGACTCGCCATACTATAAATTGAGGCCGTTGAGTGAACTCGAGGAGAAAATTGGGAACAGGGATTTAATCTCCAAAGAAAAATCGCCGAGTTTGGGGATAGTTCCGTTGAATTTGCCGTTTAAGATTACGAATTCAAAATTAGGTATCCAAAATGGAAAATTTTATGCGTTGAAGCTTGGTGGCGCTCCACCGCAAAATGCATGGGCAAAACCCGAATATTTTGATCCCGAGAAGGCAAGTCCGATTACCGTAACCGAGGTTACAAATGCGGTGCAGTCTAAAATTGCAGCAGGAGTTGATCGGATAAACTATTTGGTGGGGCTTGTCACGAATACCGCCACCAAACTCGCGCAAAAAACCTATCAATATGGTAGGGGTGCGTGGTATGACATTTCAGACATGATGCAATCTGCAGGAGAACTGGCTTTGATGAATGTGAAAGGATTTCTCGGGAAGAGCGATAGTTCGTTCGCGTATCTGCAAGCAGGGTTCTATCCCCAGATTAAAACGTCAAACATATCAAAACCAAACCAGAATTCACCGCAATTAGCCCGAACACCGCCATCATCCCTAAGAATTACACAAAAGATAAATCTTCCGCCGATACCCCCTGTCGAACCGCAAGAGAAACCCAAAAACGATAAGCAAAAGGAGGAAAATCCAAATAACCCTTCACGAATCGGCACCGTAACAAAGGTAATTGATGTCGGGGGCGCTCGCGAAACGAGTCAGGAAGAAATACCTGCATCGCTCCAAGAAGCGGTACCGGAAACCCCTCCCCTCCCGTTCTATTTTGGCTTTATTGGCGGTGGGGGATACGCTGGGCCAGCAAGTGGGGGAGACCCCGATCAGTTAGAAGAAACAGACGAACCCAATACAGACGAGCCCGATGACGACACTTCATCGGAAGAGCCGGCGCCAGAGAACGAAGGAGAACAAGAACCAGAAGAAACACTACCCGATGAAGAGATCACGCCACCTCCACCCCCCATTATCTTGACAACCGTCAATCCCATCGAAGTCGTGATTAACGAGATTGCCTGGATGGGCACGGAAGCATCACCGCAAGACGAATGGATTGAACTCTATAATACCCTTGATCAACCGGTGAGCCTTGATGGCTGGACGCTCTCATGGGGGCTCTGGTGGTGGCCGCGGACGGTTGTCGAGCTCTCCGGCATTATTCCCGCAAAAGGATACTATGTCATCGAGCGGGAGGTTCCCGAGAGAACACCCGACGGCGCCATCCAAGATCGTACCGCCGATCTTCTCTACGAAGGGGAGCTCCCCGACACCACCACCCTGAGAGTTTCGTTCGTTCTTGCGACATCCGAGGGGGCTGTCATCGACGAGTTTAGTTCATGGTTTGCAGGAGTAAATTCCCCAGGCGAGAAACGAACCATGGAACGGGTAAGTCCCTATGTGATCGGGAATGATCCGCGTAATTGGCTTTCGAATAACGGCATTACCACAAACGGAATTGATGCCGATGGGAACCAGATCAAAGGTACCCCCGGCACAAGAAATAGTGTTCAGGAGCTTTATACTCTTTTTGATGGCACCTTTACTGAAGATGTAACACTCATCAAAGCGCGAAGCCCCTATCTTGTGCATACGTGGTCGCCGCAAATCATGTCCGGCGCAACGCTCACCATTGAGCCGGGAGTAGTGGTGAAATTTGCGGGAGAGCTCGCAGGAATTGATGTCTATGGGCGTATCGTGGTGCAGGGCGCCCAAGAAGAACCCGTTGTCTTCACCACCATCGCCGATGACGAGTACGGAGGCGATATGGATCAGAATGGTCCACCACAAGGACTCACTCCCGGCAGTTGGCGATGGCTCCATATTTTGCCAAATCAAACACAAGAGTCTATAATTGAAGGGGCGATTGTTCGTTATGGCGGTTGGCATCCTCCTTTCGGATCTTTTCTGTACCAAGCAAACCTTTTTGTTGAGGGCGCCCACGTGACGATTCGGGAAAGCCGTATTGAACACGGTTTTCTTAAGGGGCTTTGGATCGCGGGTGGGGGCACTGTCCTTATTGAAGATACGGTATTTGCGCACAATAATTTCCTTCCCGGATATACCACTGCGCTCTGGATTGATGATGCGGGGACAGTGGTTGAGGTTCGCGGATCATTCTTCAGAGATAACGGTCGGGACATCTTCATAACCGGCGATCCGCCAGCAGCGCCCATCGTTTCATTCGACACCACGCAATTTGAATGAGCTTACCCCGGAATAAGGAGGGTTGTTTCCGGGTAAGCGTACATCATGGAGTTTTCTGAATTACAGGAGCTCAAAAAGAAGTTATTCGATATCACCCTCGCGGTGTGGCGGGTTACTGACCTTTTCCCAAAAGATGAGCCGCTTCGTATTCGCATTCGCACGCGCGCAAGCGAGATTCTTGAAGAGTGTATCTTCTACCTCACCCTTGGTGAGAAAGAATATGTAGGAAAGGGCGGGTATCTTGCCAAAATCCACGCAAGCATCAAAGCGATGCAGGCGCTCTTCGTGATTGCGAAGACCCAGCGTTTTGTGAACGGTATCAATTTTGAGATTCTTGATTGGGAATACCAGCAGATTCTTCTCACACTTACCGATATGGGGAGAAAAGTGCTTGAGGAGACACGGAACGAAACCATACCGGTATCTCCGTCAAAAGAGAAGGCATCCAAGATGGTGGTGATTGAAAAATCAAATCCCGGGCGGGTGCTCGTAAGTATTCGTCAAAAGAAAATTCTTGATCGAATAACCGAAGCAACACACGCGCGGCTCAAAGAAATTCTCGTTGATTTCCCCGGTATGAGCGAAAAAACGATTCGGAACGACCTTAAAGTGCTTTGTGAAAAGCGGCTTGTCCAGTTTAACGGAAAGCCGCCGCAGAGTTATTACAGCGT
>CAYJUQ010000075.1:0-3764 GCA_964373425.1 uncultured Candidatus Saccharibacteria bacterium | reverse complement strand
AAATCTGGTATGTAAACCCCCACACCTATGTATAGGTGTGGGGGTGAATATACTCTGTTTGCCTCTCAAAAATGGTTTAATCCCGCACAATTCTATGCGGGACTTAATCAGGTACTGGCTAGTACCTGGCATTGTCCACGATGATCAACCGTGATATACTGAAAGTCATCAACTCAAAAGACTATGCCTACAGATGAAACAAAAAGGCCGGGACCGCGTGACGTATTTCTTCAACTTCTTGCGATCGCCACTCTTTACCTGAGCGCTATCGCGTTCGGGACTCTGCTTTTTCAATATATCAATATTTATTTTCCTGATTTACTGACTGATACATACTATGGGTACCCGCCCTCCCGAGGATCACTGCGCCTCGCCCTCGCTTCGCTTGTGATTGTATTTCCGGTGTACGTATGGGTGAGTTGGTTCCTGGGACGGGAGATAAAAGCTGTGCCCGAAAAAGGGGAGTTGAAAACAAGAAAGTGGCTGCTCTATTTTACACTTTTTGCCACTGCGGTCATCGTGATTGGCGATCTTGTAACTCTTGTGTATCACTACCTTGAAGGCGAGCTTACGGTCAGATTCATCTTGAAAGTTTTCACCGTTCTGCTTATTGCGGGGGTGATTTTTGGATACTACCTTTGGAATCTCCGCATGCGGGGCGCGACCAACAGCCCCCGCATGAAATTTTTTGTACGGGGCGTAATCGCCGTTGTCGCCCTCACCACACTCATCGGCTTTTTTATGGCAGGTTCCCCCAAGGCAGAACGCCTTCGCCGGTTTGACGAACGGCGTGTCGGTGACCTCCAGAGCATCCAGTGGCAAATCGTCACATTCTGGCAGCAGAAAAACCGACTGCCTCACACACTGGACGAGCTACCCGACCCGATTTCAGGCTACCAAGTGCCGCGCGATCCGCAGGACAAAACCTCCTATGAATACCGGACGTTGGATGATCTGCGGTTTGAGCTTTGTGCATACTTCAAAACTGATAGCGCTGTCGCAAACTCTTCCTATCCTGCAAAGACACCGATGCCTGCTTCCTCCGTTCCTTACTCGGAAACATTTGATAACTGGGCACATGGGATTGGCCGAGTATGTTTTGAACGCGCCATCGACCCCGAGCGTTATGGGAGTGGACCCGAACCGCTCAAGCTACGCTAAGGCGGCCCGACAATGCCCTGTGGTAAGCTTGCTTGCCCTGAGCCGTATCGAAGGGTCGAACCATTGTGGTATGTGCCCATTCATCACCATTACCCGGGAGAGCAAAATTGGACGGCCCCCTATAAAGAATTGACAACAACGCTTAAGAGTATTACCGTTAGTTGTATCGTTGAACCTTCACAAAAAGGAGGGGCGAGATGTATTCATCTGAATTCACGGAGTTGAAGCGGCTTATTGACGAGAAGGGACTGCTCGCAAAACAGCCCGCGTACTATAGCCGGAAGATTATTTTTACCTTGGGCTTGCTCGCCTTTGGCCTCGTCGCTCTCGTGGTTCTTGATAGCCTTTGGTTGCTGCTTTTAGACGCCGTATTTCTCGCGTTCGTTTTCACCCAAGCTGGTTTTCTCGGCCATGACGCCGGCCACCTTCAGATCGCAAAATCGACATGGAGAAATGATGTCATCGGCCTTGCCGCCGCGTTTCTCCTCGGCATGAGCCGAAGTTGGTGGGTTGACCAGCACAACGAACATCACAGTAATCCAAATAATCTGGAACTGGATCCTCATACCGCTATTCCGGGCGTAGCGTTTTCCGAAGAACAGGCGCAGAGGAAGCGGGGGATCGCGCGCTTTCTCGTTCGCTATCAAGCCTACTATTTCTTTCCCTTCTTGTTTTTAGAAGGGATTGGCACCCGGATCGCGAGCATCCAGTACTTAAAGAGAGGCAAGGCAGTAAAGTATCCTCGTATCGAACCTCTCCTCATGCTTGCGCATGTCCTGCTCTATCTGGGGTTGCTGTTCTTTTTCATGGAGGCATGGCAGGCTATCCTGTTTATCGTTGTTCACCAGGCGTTTTTGGGTCTCTATATGGGGTCGGTGTTCGCCCCGAACCATAAGGGCATGCTCTTGCTCGAAAAGAATAATCAGCTGGATTTCCTGCGCCAACAAGTGCTCACCTCGCGGAACGTCAAGGCGCATCCCCTGACCGATTTCTTATACGGCGGGCTAAACCTTCAGATCGAGCACCATCTTTTCCCGACCATGCCAAGAAACAAACTAAAGGAGGCGCAGAAAATTGTCAGGGCGTTCTGCCTCCGCCGCGGCATTTCCTACCACGAGACCACGCTCATCGGTTCCTTTCAGGAAGTACTCGCGTCTTTGCATCAGACGAGCGCGCCGCTGCGAGAAAAAGCACCTCGATGATTATCGTAACGAAAGCCGGCCTCGCGCTGGCTTTTCTCTTCCCTAACCCCAAGAACGAAAAGGAAAAGGCCCTAAACAGGGCCTTTTACAATTTACTTCACGATTATTTCCCCTTGAAACCCTTACTTCACAATCAATGTTGCGTGCATGCCTGCCGGGTAGTGTCCGGCAATGTTGCAAATAAACACGTATTTCCCCGGCTCAAGATTGAACGTTGCGCTCTTGCTTTCTCCCGGAGCAACATCTTCGATCTCACCGACCTCTCCGTAGTTATCTTCCTCAACTTTACCATTAGCAGAGACCTCGAGTTTATCTGCAGGTACGTCGGTTTTGAGAATCACGAGTTCGTGCAGTATAGCTCCGTGATTGACCACGACGAACGCCACGTCACCAGCGCGGACCTCGCTCTCGTGCGCCACGACACCCCACTCTTGCAGACCCACCATAAGGGTAGTTGCAACATCCTCATGATCAGCCTTCTGCCCGTCTCCGCAGGCAAACGCCGCAATGGCAAGGAAGCTTACCGCGGCGATGCCAAGCGCCATCACACCAAGTTTCAGCCGTCTCATCGCTTCACCTCCTTCATCTCTTTATCTCCTTTCCGGTTGGTGCTTTCCTCGCCGGTCTTGTCGCTCTTCCTCCAGGGACATCACCCCTTCTTGGGTATTGAAAGATCTGCATGGTGATCATCACCATGTTTATGATCATCACCAGAATGGTCATCTGTCACCCTGAGTGTACCGGTCATCTCTGCATGGAAATCGCATCTAAATGCGTAGACGCCTAGATCGTCGAAAAAGTATGATCCTTCTGCTGCCTCGCCTGGACGCAATATTCTGTTGAGGCCAAGAACTGGCGGATCATCGGCGGTCATATACTTTCCATCAGGACCCGCGAAACGAAGATTATGGATAGCCTGCCCGGTATTCTCGAGCCGCAAGTGAAGCATCTCGCCATGGTGGACTTGAACGGTGTCGGGACGAAACAAGTTGTCGCTGAGCTCCACGGTCATGTGGTGTTCCCCGCGGTTCTCTTCATGGTCTCCTTCGTCTGGCTTCGAGGCACCCCCACCTGATCCGCAGGCAATAAACAAGAGACCGACAACTACGACTGCGCTGATTGCAACTATGCCAACGGTATTTTTCATCGCCACTCTCCTTTCTCATCCATCCCGTTTTTGATCATTGAAAATCCCGCAGCGCTACAGAAACACCTCCTCTTTATTTCCTAAGAATAGGAGCCGAGATTTTGCTCGACTCCGATGTTTTATATACCACCTGCCGTAAAGAGGTACGCGAATACTCCGCCGAATAACGTCAATAGGAGCACGAGGGGGAGTGTCGCAGTCAAAGCACGTTTCTCACCAAAATTCTCTTTGGCAAGGCGAAGCGCGGTCACGAG
>CAYJUQ010000074.1:0-3928 GCA_964373425.1 uncultured Candidatus Saccharibacteria bacterium | reverse complement strand
CACCAAAATTCAATGGTGCGCTCTGGTGAGAGGGCGAGTCCAGAAGGGCTCGCCCTTGATACCGATTAGAAATCCTCGTTGCCACAGACACATGCCGTCCATTCAGCGGGGACGCCATGTCGTGACCTACTACCGCATTGGGGACACGGTATCCCCGACTCCCACATGTGGTAAGTGTGATCGTAGAGCTCCGCCTCGTCATGCATCCGCTCATCAGTAAGCTCATCAATCACTTCACGAAAACTGAGGTCCACCGGCATTTGCTTCTCCTTTGGTCTAATCTCTCCTCCCCCAAGATCACTTGAGGTTTGTCTCACATCGACGCTATGTGGAGAGAAAGATGAAGAGGAAATGCTTCCCGAACCAAGTAAGGGATGGTGCCGCGATCCGAAGATCTTTGGCTAATCTCGATCCGAAGACCAAGATTACTCCCGATACCCAGTACGCTCTCTCCTCTTCAACTTTCTCTCCTCCTCCGCTAAAGCTTCGGAGGACAAGTCCTGCAAACAAAAACAGGTTACATCATCTTTGAGAGAGTAACCTGCTTTTGCCTGCCCCGCACCTCGCCTCGTACTGTGTCCCAGACTTCGCGAGACTCTAGTTCGGGGCTTCCGGTGCGGGACGGATCACATATAAAAACTCCGATGACTTGTCGACCTCATATCAAGTCATCATGGCCATAATGACTTTGCCGGGCCGAATGTATATACTACACTCTTCATTCTGGTCATCTATTAAGAATGAAGATACTCTCTCCTATTACCTCGCCGTAGTCCCGATATATTGGGACGAAGGCGGGTTACCTATCGATTATTTTCAAAGAAGTCTGGAGAGAAGGGGGAGTTAGCTCTTGTGCCCGTCGGTCACCTGTTGACTAACTCCTTCAAGGGGACTGTAACTTCTTGTAACGTGTTTTAAAGAATAAGGATTTAAGTCCCTCCCACTAAAGGACTAATCCCCCCTCTCTAGACTCCTTTTTCAAACAAACCCAGAACGGAGGTCTCGGTTTTTAGTCCCAGGTCCCGAGAAAAACTGGTAGTTAAAACGTTATCACACCGCATCTGCCGTTTTTAGTCCCAGGTCCGGCGAACTGGTATGCAACAATTTATTCGATACCTCCGTTCTAGGTTTCTTTTAAAATATTTCAAAGAAATATAGAGAGGAGGTGGCGAGAAAGAAACGATCATTCCTTTCTCGCCTTGAGGTGTAAGCTGACATTGGACAGAAAAGCGGAGAAGAAGATGATACAGGCCTTGGGCAAATAGCCGGTACCTGCCGGGATAAACAGAGGCTAATAAGCGTATCAATCCCAGACGAAATAGTCTTTCCGCTCGGCCCTTGAGGGGCATCATCTTCACTCCTCTCTAGATTCCTTATTTGTAATTGGGAGCGGACGAAGGGGCTTTCAACCAAGGCTGACTACACCTTAGGAGCCACGCCTCCGTCCGCTTTTCCCCTAGTGAAAGAACTGATTCTTCATCTAGTGGTATTATAGCATACCACTAAAATTTTGTCAATAGCTGCGGGCAATTTCAGTGTCATCCGCAAGAAAAATCTTTTCTTAACATTCCTCTTGCGGATGGGGATAGGTTTTACGCGCTATCCCCTTGAAACCCGCTACCCGATCGCCTCGGCCGCCATGAGCTTCCGTCGAGCGCTTGGTCGCACTCGCCGCATCTTCACCCTGCTATCAGCCCGCGTCTCGTACCAGATGAGCATCGCGGGCGTGGTGCGCGCAAGTTCGCGCTGACGCGCGACTTCAGCTTCACGCTCGCTCTTGGCCATCTTTTCGTAGTCGGGTTTCTTATCCGTGGGTGGTTTTGCCACCGTGATCACCTCATCTCTCAACGAACCAACTTTAACAGTGTATTATACACCCAAACAAAAAACTTGTCAAGATGTTGTGACAAGTTCGATTCGATACATGTGGTATCTCCTTGGGAAGATGGGAGGTCTCAATATGTTAATCCTCCCTAGAGAGTAGGAATGCGGGATGATGCCATACCTTCCCAAGTGACTCTACGCGATGTGCGATACGTTCACATAGATCCGTAAAATCCTGTCCGTAAAAATGCTCACATGCGGGCGACATACCATATAATAAAACTTGAAGGTTATCTGCCAGAATTGCTAATTTTCTCTCTATCTGATTCTCTCGGATTTCTTCAACCACCATCACTTTCCGTGCCACACGGAACGCTTCCCGTAGGAGCTGTTCTTTATCGCGTGAATGGTGCAACACGTCGATGAGGAGCGCTACGTCAAACGTATGATCAGCAAAGGGGATGGTAGAACCATCAAAACGGACAAGGGGGAGGGAAGAAACATTCCAATCCATCACATCGATGAGCGTTATCGTAAGGTCCGGATGGAGTCGGGTGAGTTCACGCGCAATGAGACCGTTACCCGCCCCTATATCAATGATGGTGTGTATTCCCTTGAGATGGGGCGCGAGATTTTTTGCGATCTTACGAGCACGGAAATACCACCAGAAATAGAAAAGTCTTGCGGTAAAAAAACGCCAAAAACAAAATCTCCCCATACCTGATACTATTCTCATAATGCGTGAAGTAGTGGTGCTCATCTTCAAAAAAGATGGAATGTTTTTAGGAATAGCCATATATTTCTTTCATTCCGTAAGAAACTGAATCTTAACAAAGATTAGAAATGTTGTCAATTCTACCAAAAAACCGCCAAGGAGGGCGGTTTTTGGCTAGTTGCAACTAAACTTGAATTTTATTGAGGCATTGCGGCGGCGCACGCAGGTACCTGTTTCAGTTGCGCCAGTACTTGCTGATACTGTCCAATCACCTTTACACACTCTTTTTGAACCGCATCCGTCACTTGAGGAATAATAGTAGTATCGATCGTCGCCTTGCATGCCGCCTCTGCCTTTTGTGGGGCAGTCACTCCAAGCGTGTAATACGTCCATCCCGCTAAGGCCACCAACGCCACAACTAAAACTACAATGATAATATTTTTAGAGTTGCTCATAACAAAGTATTATTGGTATTTAGAATCGTCGACTTTTAACTTTATTTAACTGCTCTTTCTGCTTATTTTATTATACCGTAGTTCTTGTCCGGTTCAAGGCTCGGCGGGCGAAGGTCGCCTTCGCGTACCTTTCGGCGGACTGCGTCACGCCGAAGGTCCGCTACGGCGGACCGAAGGCGGGACACTTAGGTCTAGTACCCGTAAGTATAAGGCAGTTAAAGGGTTTTGTGAAGGTCTCGAGAGGGTAGGATTTGAGGCACTTAGGTCGCGGTCAGGATTTCAAAATGAGACAAACGAGACACGAAAAGCCGTGTCTCAAAATTTTGTCTTGAGACACGGTGGTGTCTCACTTCACAAGCCCGATCAGATCATCTTCTTTATCATACCCTCTCAGCCGGCCGCTCAGGAAACCAAGACGATAAGAAACCCCGTCGCTCATCAATCGCCAGTTTGTATCTTGAAGCACCTTCTCGAGGAGCTATTTCGGGTCAATAGGAATATTATTTTCGCAAAAACCAAAAAACTCCCGAGGGAGCTAATTGGTATTGAGGTTTAGTATGAAAAGGGCGTCAGCTAGCCGATCCTTTCTCCCATGCAACCTCAATCGTCATGATCGCATGTTCACATTATAGAACGCCTCGTAATGCCCCGCAAGAGATATAATCCTCCCAAGAGCAAAGTTGTTTTGAGTTGATTCATAAAATTGCCTTATTTCATTGTTTTAGAATTTCTCCGAGTCGCCTTATTGCCTCGCCGTAGCGCGCCCAATCGCCGTCCCTTTGCGCCAGAAGCGCCTCTTCATACGCGGCCACCGCTCTTCGTATGCGTTCCTCGTCATCTTTAGTTGGGGGTAGCGGCGATTTTACTACCGTACTTCCCTGGGGTTCCCCCGATACTCCTTCGCCAAAGATTTTCGCCAATCCTTCTTCCAGCG
>CAYJUQ010000073.1:1345-3972 GCA_964373425.1 uncultured Candidatus Saccharibacteria bacterium | reverse complement strand
GCGACTCCTGGTTCTTCAGACCAGAGCTCTACCACTGAGCTACCCCAGCTCTCCTTCGCTCTGTTTTCGCAACAGAGCTTCGGAAGAGCAAGTTCATGATTGAATGATTCACTTGCCCTTCTGGAGCTCGGCTATGAAGTCGAGCGGAGGAGGGAGCTACCCCAGCTTGTCTCTAGAGAAATCTTTCTATATATGCTAGGATGGCATAAATTCCGTTCATTTTGCAAGCCATCACTCTTTTGTTATATATCATGGCGCAGATTATAAAACAAGAAAACAGCATCATTATTGCCTGTGACGTAGCCGTTGATGCGTATGAGCGAATTCTTCGGGAGACGGCTGATCTCAGTAGTGTGGGCGGGTATAAACTTGGATGTATGCTGGGGCTTGCGCATGGTCTTCCGAGGGCGGTTGAGCTTGCCCGGAGATACACCGATAAACCCCTCATTTATGACCATCAGAAAGCAGGGACCGATATACCCGAGATGGGGGATCGGTTTGCGAAGGTATGCAAGGATGCGGGAGTTGATGCAGTTATTCTTTTCCCGCAATCTGGACCCGAAACAGAGAAAACATGGATTCGTGCCGCAAGAGAAGTTGAGTTGGGGGTTATCGTTGGGGGCCTTATGTCTCACCCACACTATACGAGAAGCGAAGGAGGGTTTATAGACGATAGCGCAATCCTTGAAATGTACGCTATTGCTGCCGGTCTAGGGGTTACGGATTTCGTGGTGCCTTCAACAAAACCGGATAGCATGATAAAAATTAAACGGGTAACAGAAGAAAAAGGAATAGCATCTACATTTTACGTTACCGGTCTTGGCGCGCAGGGTGGAGAGTGGGAGGGCGTACGAGAGATTTTTGGGAACAAGTGGCATGCAATTGTTGGTCGCGGGGTTTATGGGGCGGATAATATAAAAGGAACCGCACGGGCATTCAGTAATAAAATAGCAGCGTAAGTCATTTCTATGGATGCCATTATTTTAGCAGGCGGCAAGGGCGAGCGTATGGAGCATGATCTCCCGAAACCGCTTGTACCCGTACGGGGCAAGGCGATTTTAACGCACCAACTCGATTACCTTTTAGGGTCGGGGCATGTTACGTGCGTCATTCTTTCCCTTGGTCATAGAGCCGATGAGATTATTGCGTATGTGAGAACGACCAATCCTGAATCGCCCATCGATTTTAGTATTGAAAGAGAATCACTCGGCACCGCAGGTGCCTTACGGAACGCACTTACCAAAACAGAGAGCGAAAAGATACTTGTACTCAACTGTGATGATATTGCCGATATTGACCTCGGGGCCCTTGCAGGAGCGGGGGAGCACACTATCTGTGTGGCTCGGCCACGTCTTCCCTTCGGAAGAGTCCGAGAGCAAGATGGCTATGCGATCTTTGAAGAAAAACCTTTACTTGATGAATGGGTGAGCTGCGGTTGGTACGTTTTTTGGCGAGACGAGTTGTCTTCGTACCTTCCCGAGAAAGGGAGTCTTGAGTATGATGTGTTTCCCAAGATAAAACTCCGGCTTCATAAACACGAAGGCTTCTGGAAACCACTCAATACCAAGAAAGATATAGCCGAGTTTGAAGCTATGACGTGGTGAGAAAATATTGCAAAGTTTTTCCTATAATTCATTCCGATAATTTAAAGCGACCCCAAAGGTCGCTCTTTTGATTGTGGTGGGCGGTATAGGACTCGAACCTATGACCTTCTCGGTTTGCCCGCCCACCTTTTGGTAAATGGACGTGTCAGGGCTCGAACCTGAAACCTTCTGCGTGTAAAGCAGACGCTCTAGCCATTGAGCTACACGTCCAAGGAAAAGGTGGGCGGGTGAATAAACGAGACGCTCTAGCCAACTGAGCTAACCGCCCATAATTTAAGTCGCCCTAAAGCGGCGACTTAAATGTGCCCAGGGCGGGATTTGAACCCGCACGCTCTTGCGAGCATAGGCCCTCAACCTATTGTGTATACCAATTCCACCACCTGGGCGCGGTTATTTCGTTTTTTCAACTGTGCTTTCCTCTCGAGGAGTTGTTTCTTGTATCTCCGGAGCGGGTTCTTGAGAGGATTCGGTATTCTCCGATGTGGACACTTCTGCGATATATACCCCCTTCTTCAACTGTTCTTTTTTACTCTTGATTCTACGGAGATAATAGAGTTTTGCACGTCGTGCCCTTCCGCGATTCACAATCTCAATTTTTTCAATGGTAGGGGAGTGGATTGGATATATACGTTCAATCCCCGTACCGAATGAAAGCCTCCGTACGGTAATTGTTGCAGAGGGGCCCTTGCCATGTTTTCGTGCGATGAGTATACCCTCGAATACTTGAATCCTTTCTTCTTCACCCTCCTTTATTTTTTGATATACTCGAACGGTATCCCCAATTTTTACATCGGGAAGGTTTGTTTTCACTTGAGTTTTATTGAATATATCTATTTTGTCCATAACGAAGATATACTACCAGCTCATTGTGGTTTTTTCAACCCCCTATCTTTGGAGGATTGATATAAAGCATCAAAACGGAAATACAATCCTTTAAAGATGCGGGGTTAACCCCGAGAGTGTTTGCTTGAGATCTTTCGGTAACTCGATTTCGAATTCGAGCATCTCCCCATCAGGAAGTGC
>CAYJUQ010000073.1:0-1245 GCA_964373425.1 uncultured Candidatus Saccharibacteria bacterium | reverse complement strand
GCAAGATACTTTTTGGTCACATTCCGTTCTTGAAATTGTTTTTTGAGCCAACGAAACGCCTCGTTCGTTTTCGCTACCACCATGAGGCCCGACGTATCCTTGTCGAGGCGGTGGACAATACCCGGACGCATCGCATCTTCCCCTACGTGTATGATTTCAGGGGAGTGGGCGAGGAGCCCATTTACGAGGGTCTCTCTACGTTCTTTTGCTGTTGGATGCACGAGGAGCCCCGGTTGTTTATTGAGCACCGCGAGATCACTGTTTTCATAGAGGATATGGAGTTCGACGTTTGGATTTGGGGTGAGGTTCGTGGGTTCTTCTTGGTTATTTCTCCATACCGTATCTCCCATGTTCAGTATGTATGAGGGTTCTCGCCTTCTTTCATTCACAAGAACTCCGCCCGCGCGTATCTCTTTTTGAATGCGTGCGCGACTCACCGTGCCGTGAAGCACATGCGTCAAGAATGCATCAAGGCGTTTGCCGGCAAAGTCTTTTTGCACCCCATAGATTTCCATCCTTTTTATCATAGAGGATGGTTTTCTTTTGGTAAACCACTCCCTTGGGGGTTCGGCGCTTGCAAGAAAAGAAAAAAGTCGGCGTTTGTGCCGACTTCTGGCTATGCTTCTATAAATTCGGAAAGTGCCACAGCAAGCGCCTCAGTTTTATCTACGCGGAGCACTTCGATGTTTGTATATGAGTATGCGGGGTAGCGCTGTTCACGTTGTTGGCGTTTGAGCTGGCCTCGCACAGAGGCGTGAACCTGTGAGAGCGCATGTTCGTCGCTATATGCAAGGATGAGATCAGTGGTTCTAAAACCATGTGAACCAGTGCTATCGTGCTCTACATATCCTTCACACACCACGATGTAATACTTTTTATTGCTAAACCGCATGCGTTTCCTCCTTTTGAAGAACTATCTTTATTCTTGCCCACACATAAATAAAAGTCAAGCACATTGATTTCCAAACGATATTCCGCTACAATTCGGGTGTATGTGCAAGACGTGTGTAAGGCATAATCCAAAGAAGAGGAAGTAATAGAGAGGGCGCGTAGCTCAGTTTGGTTAGAGCGTCACATTGACATTGTGAAGGTCACAGGTTCGAGCCCTGTCGCGCCCACCGGTTTAAAAATTAGGAAAGTGAATATGGACGTACGGGTCTTTTCAAGCAGGGGTCGATTTGCCTGTCGAAATTTCGGGTGCCCAGCTCAATGCTAGAGCGCTGCTCTTATAACGCAGTGGTTCCA
>CAYJUQ010000072.1:0-3996 GCA_964373425.1 uncultured Candidatus Saccharibacteria bacterium | reverse complement strand
ATCCATTATACCATGAAATGCCCTGTCAACATGTGGAAAACTTATCTCTAACGGTGTGCTTTTATACTCTCCACGAGTCCAAGCACAGTGAATGTGGCAAGGAGGCTGGAACCGCCGTAACTCATGAGCGGCAAGGGTATACCCGTCACCGGAAAAAGACCACTATTCATACCGATGTTGATGAAAAGCTGAATAAGAAGGGAGAAAAAAGCGCCGATACCAATGAGTCTCGCAAAGTTATCCCGTGCCTTCTCTATAATCTTAAGGATTCGCGATAAGATCATCCCAAAAAGAACAAAAAGGAGTGTTGCCCCCAAAAAACCGTGCTCTTCGGAAAACGCAGCGAATATGAAATCGGTTTGGGCTTCAGGCAAGAATCCGAACTGCGCCTGCGTTCCTCCGCCAATCCCCTTCCCCCACATACCACCGGAGCCAATTGCGATTTTTGCCTGAAGCGCATTATACCCCGCGCCGCGAAGATCATACGCAGGATTTATAAACGTGAGAATCCGATCCCGCTGGTAATCTTTAAACACAAAAAACCACGCAAAGGAAAAGATGAATATACCCACAAGCCAAAGAAGTGCAAGATGCCTCAATTTCGCCTCTGCGATAAGAATCATCCCCACCCAGATCGAGATAAGCACAATGGTTGAACCAAAATCAGGCTGAAGAAGCACAAACCCAATGGGGAGGGCGAGGTAAAGGCCGGAGATCACAAGATGAATAGGGCGTGCAATCTCGACATGCCTGTGTGAGAAATACTTTGCAAAGAGAAGTATGAGGGTAATTTTCACAAATTCGATGGGTTCAATACTGAAGGGACCGATACGAAACCAACTCTGTGCCCCCCGTACTTCATGCCCCAAAAAGAACACTACCGCAAGGCTCAGCAAAGAAATGGCGTACATCCCAAAAATAATTCTTGAGTGGTTCCACATCCGGTAATCTATAACACTCATACCAAGCATCAAGAAAAACCCAAGCCCAACAAAAAGAATCTGCTTTTGGTAGAGCGGGGGTGTAGCTGTATCCGGTGCGATACTATAGAGCGTGATGATACTCAAAAGAGAGAGCCCTAGCACCGCGCCTATAAGCAGCCAATCGAGTTGTCGTAACGTCGTAAGATACATATTAATAAAATTTTTGGAACCGCTCGTCGGTTCCGTGACGCCGAATATAGTTTTCGGAGAAAAATACATTCGTCTCGGCGCGTACATCTATTGATTCCACCTCGCCAGAGAATGGCTCGGGCCATCCTATCTTAAAGAAACGCTCCTCGCCGCTCTTCATCGTTTTGATCTCAATTGTCCCAACGCCTATTGTCTCATCATGCGGGTTTATAAGCACCACACCAACATAAATAGTATCGAAATCGAAATGCGATGCATTTTTTAAAATACCGGAAAATTCACTAAAATTCGCCTCACCCGCATCGAGTCGCTTATAGAGCTGATCACGCACAAAAAGCTCGGGTTCTCCCGTGTAGTCTCGAAGCCGCTCCCATGCAACTTCTTTTATAGTAAAGTCGACACGCCGAGGATCTGACGGGAGGAGAAGACGAGGCTCGATAATATAGCGTTCTTCACGGGGAAGAATATAGGAGATGCCCAACTCGGACCCAATGAGCGTGTCACGTGCATCGAAAAATTGGAACTCATAGGAAAGACGGCTTGCGCCAAAATCGTCATTCTTATTGTTAAGCTTCGCAACGGCTGCGTACGACCCCTCGCTTACACGCAATGTTCGCACAAAAACAAGTTCTAGGTCTTCCACTTTCCGTTTTGTAGTAACACATTGTAAAAGGCACGCCCCCCCACAATCAACTCCTTCTTCATCCTGATTTTGTATACCGTCAAAACATGTCGGCTCGGGCTTGGAAAGAAAATAAAATGCGGCGGATACACCACCGACAAGAATAAAAAATAAAACGAGGATGACGAGTTGTTTGGTAACTCGGGACATCAAAGTTGTACTACGCATCACAAATATTTCTCAAGGTCTTGAGTGTTACTTGAGCACATTGTCTCGGCGGCGATCTACTTTCTCACCGCAAAATACGGCAATATCATCGACCCTGAGCTGCTTAACGATTCTGTTCGGGATGGGAAGAAGTGTTACCAGCTCGGTATGACCACCGAGAAAATGCGCTCAAGCAACACGAAGTAAACGCTAACGAAATATTTTGTGACCGTATCCGGCGCCTTCACCCCCCAACTTTTTTGACCGCCAAGCGGTAAAAAAAGTTGGGGGGTGAACCATAAAGAAGAAAAGATAGAGACAGTTTCGACTTATTAGTACTGCTCGGCTTAACCCGTTACCGGGCTTCCACCTGCAGCCTATCAACCTGGTCATCTACCAGGAGTCTATGATGAATCCTAATCTTAGGGTGGGCTTCGCGCTTATATGCTTTCAGCGCTTATCCCGTCCCAACATAGCTACCGAGCAATGCCCCGGGCGGGACAGCTCGTACACCAGAGGTTAGTTCACTCCAGTCCTCTCGTCACATACTCTTCTATCACTAGAAGTGTAGACTATATCTTCACCCTCCCGCTTTTAAAACGGGTAGGGGTCGGCGTATTACCCATTTCTCTTTTAGGAAATGAGTCTCGTCGTCCTTCGTCTTCACGGTTACGTTACGATTTAATTATTCCGTGGAGAAACGAAGTTGACTCAGTCGTTACGGGGTCAACCGAGTCTGACTCGGCGACTTCCCACGGTATTGTCTCGATAATTTCTGGTCCTCAAGTAATTTTATCATAATTGCTGGACTAACACAATTATGAGTGCCGATGGGATACAGAAACCACGAGATTCCACCGTTATAAGCCGAATTGTCATCGCAGATTACTCTGCGAAGTAGCAAAATTTACTAGGAGCAACGCCCCTCAAGATTCTACGCCTGCGGCAGATAGGAGACCAACCTGTCTCACGCATGTTGATTCCACTATTACTAGTGGCATGGACTATACCATCACCACGCACCGTTACGTGCGCGGGACCGACGTATTACCCAGCAATGAATCATTGCTGGGTCTAGCCTCGACGGCTAAGTCTCTACGGGGTCAATAAACCTTCTCTTTTAAGTACCGTCGCTACATTATTGGTGAGTGTTTTCCTTTTCTTTGAATAATTCAGTTGCTGGAACGCATCTATTCTCCTACAAAGTTCTAGAAAATCAGTTGCTGATTTCACCCTTTGCTTCTTGTTTAACACGGAAAGTAATAGTTTTGCCTGTCTTTCCTTAAGACGAAGAAATGGAAGTATATTCACAAGGACATTCCTAAGGGAGGTTATATCACCAATGATGTACTCTATAATTCCATCCCGTCGTTCCCTGATATAACCGCACTGTAGTTCTCTCTTGAGCGCACGTATCGCATTTTTTCCCTTCTCAGACTGATAGAACACAATATATGGTGCAACTTGAAATCTATATCGATACGTTCGATTTGGTTTCAGTTGCACATAAATACTCCCGTCACCATCAAGAAATCCTGCAACATATGCACTCAGTGTTCGACTCCACTTCATATTGAAGAAGGTTTACGACTTCCCTCGGTATTATCCTAGCATACGACAGGTTGGAAATCAATGTCCTGCCAGGACTCCACCGATATGAGTCGGTTTTTGCAAGTAGCCTTTCGGCTATAAGCCGCCAGCCCGTTCGATGTCACGGGCCTACTCGACGGTTTGAACCCAGCTCGCGTGCCCTTTTAATTGGCGAACAGCCAAACCCTTGGAAGCTTCTCCACCTCCAGGATAGGACGAGCCGACATCGAGGTGCCAAACAGCGGCGTCGATATGAGCTCTCGGCCGCTATAAGCCTGTTATCCCCGGGGTAACTTTTGGCTGATGATCTTCCGCGATTCTAATAACCACGGTCGGTTCACTAAGTTCTGCTTTCGCACCTGCGCGGCATATATGCCTTGCAGTCAAGCCGGCTTGTGGCTTTACCCGATCGCTCCGATTTCCATCCGGAGCTAGCCGACCTTA
>CAYJUQ010000071.1:0-4264 GCA_964373425.1 uncultured Candidatus Saccharibacteria bacterium | reverse complement strand
TCTGGATCAAATTATGCGTTCACCACCGGAGATTTGACACTTGCGACGGGCGGGACCCTCACGGCGAATGCATCTACCATAACAGCCAATGGGAGTTGGACGAATTCAGGAGGAACGTTTTCAGCAGGTACCAGTACCGTGGTCTTTGGCGCCACTGCCACCGGTAAAACCATCAACTCCGGATCCTCCTCTTTCAATAATGTGACGTTCGATGGGTCCGGGGGTGCGTGGTCGCCGCTCACCAACACCATGACGGTCTCCGGAAACCTCACCATGACGAACGGAACGTTTGATACCTCAAACGGTACGGCCAGTGTCACGGTCAATGGAAACGTGCAATGCGGCGCAAGCTGCGGTACGATCAACATGACCTCAACCAATACGTTTACCCATTCGGTGAGCGCCGCAAAGAATTTTGGGACCAATGTTGCCGTAGCCACGAACTGGACGTTCTTTAACCTTACCTTTACAAGCACGTCCGGCGCCCAAACCATAACAACCAATGCAACAGGCACTGGCCAGATTATCGTGACAAACAACCTCAGCCTTACGAACTCCGGCACCTCGCTTACGTTGGATAACGAAACAAACGATCGTATTCTCAACGTGGACGCCGATGTTTCAATTGGCGCGAACACCACACTTCAAGCGTCCTCAACCGCGGCGTTCAACGTTGGCGGCTCGTGGGTAAACTCGGGAACGTTCACCCGCGGGACCGGCACCGTAACATTTGATGCACCGTCAGGAACCAAGACCGTGAGCGACGGCGCTTCTCCGTTCTACAATATTACCTTCAGTAACGCGAGCGGCGCATGGACGTATACCGATGGTTCGTCCACTGCGCCAAATCAAACAACAGTACAAAATGGCACAGTGGTATATGTGAATACAAAAACAGGCACTGTCTCGGTTACGGGCGGTACCTTGAATGTTGATTGGTATGTATCGGTGCATGCGGTAAGCAAAGCCAGTCCTTCGACAAACATCGATACGGCAGCAAACGAGGTGACGGTCTCCGAAAATTCAGGGACTCCTGCCTCAACCATTTACAAGCATAATGGCTCCGTATGGGGGAGTCCCGCATCAAGCCAACAAACAGAGACTGATACAAACGGCCATATTCCGCAGCCAAATTCATCGGGTGCAATCCGCATTCGGGAATACTCGCGTACCTCTGCCGGAACCACCCACTACAAATACAATCTTACGATTGACGATCAGCCAAGCTATGGCGGATACAACTACTTCAGTGACGAGGGATCGCGCTATCTCTCTTCAACCCTGAACGCACAGTCTGATACAGACGCGATTATTGGGATTAACTGGCACCGGAGCACCATTACCTCAGAAAATGCCCATGCCACGCTCGATGAGCCCCCAACAAACGGAGCATGGTATGCGGGTATGATCCAGATGCTCACGTTCACGATCTCCACGAGTTCAGTGAGTCTCGGGGATCTCAATTCCGGCAACAGCTTCACGAGTACCTCGGGCAGTGTGACCGTAAGCTTTACAACATCAGCAAGCGCGGGAGCGGTGATACGCGCCTGGTCGACACAGGCAATGACACGTGTTGGCGGGAGCGAGACGATCGCTGATTGGAGCGGGACGAACGCCTCGCCATCGAATTGGGCTGGAAATTGTCCGGATAACACTGAGTGCGGTTTTGGATATCGGAGCGATGATGCCACGCTCTCCGGCGGAACCGCTGATCGTTTCACGTCTGCGGCAAGCTGTGGCGCAGATTCCAAGTGTTGGGCGGGATTGGGTCATACGGGCCCCGGAGATCCGGTTGCCGATTCGGCTATTCGCACGACAAGCCAATCAAACGTGATTGATTTCAAGACCTCCATTTCTAACATACAGGCAGCGGGGGAGTACAATACGGTTGTGGTTTTTATCTGTACACCCCAGTATTAATTGCATCACTGGGTGCACCCACTTTAAGTTTGTGAAGAAGCTGATATACTTATAATAAGGAATACGAGCATACCATGTTTAACTTTTTTAAGAAAAAAGGAACACCGGTTCACCAAAGTGGTCAGGGCTCTGCAAATGACGAGGCGTTGCGTGAAGAAGAGGTAAGAAAGCTTCGCGAAGAGGAAGAGAAAGTAAAGACGCTTCTTCGAGAGATTGATACTGTAGCGAAAGAGGTTGAACCCACGCCACGCGGGGATACTTCGTCTTCTCCTGTTGTTTCTTCTCCTGCTGTTTCTTCTCCTGCCGACGTTTCTCAAGAAAGCGGCACGCCCCCAACCGACCGAACACCCAGAGCAGATGCCGAGGAAGAAGAGGAGGGTATGCTCCACCAAGGACGAATCATCCCCTCGAAGCTGAAAGAGCTGATGGACGAGAAAGCCGAGATTATTCAAGCAGCAGAAAAGCTTGACCGAGAATCTAAACTTTGGGAAGAGCGGCGTCAAGCGCTTGAAGAAGAACGGCAGAAGCTTCGAACGGAACAGGAGAGAAATACACTCGCCCAGGAAGAAATTACTGTCCTTGAGCGCCTTGAGAAACTTGAATCGGAGCGGCGCCAACTTGGAGAGGTAGAGCGTCGGATCGCCGAAGAAGAGAGTGCCTCCCTCGAACTTATCAAGAAACTTGAAGAAGATCGAAGAAGCCTTGGTGCAAAAACAAGAAAGGACGAGGTATGATGTCAAGACCACCTCATTCGTTTTTTGGAATGCAGCATACGCGAGAGGTAATAGTGTGTCTTCTCGCGTCTATTTTATTTTTTTTGAGCATCCCATCGCTTTTTCCCCTCCATGCGCAAGATACCCAAGAGATTACCGTTTCCATCGGCCCGCCAATTTTTGACTACGAGGTTATTCGTGGGGAAGTGATTAAAGATGCAATCGTGATTGTGAATAGGAGTGAGGCGCCTCTCCCGTTTCGAATTATCGTGAGAAACTGGACTGCGAAAGGCGAGTCTGGCGATATCGAGTTTGTAGACGATCCTGCCTTGGCACTCCCTTTCAATCCGCGCGAGTGGATAACCCTTGAAACTGCGAATATCCTTCTTGCGCCGGGAGAAAAAAAAGAGATACCCTTCACCATTCGGGTACCGGAAGACGCAGAGCCGGGAGGCCACTACGCAATGATTCATTTCGAATCGCTCCTTGCCGAAAGCAGAGTACGGAGCGAGGGTCCGGTGATTCTTCCCCAGATCGGATCACTCATCTTTTTTACCGTGCACGTACCAGAGGCGGCGTTTATAAAAGATTCTCTTGTCCTCGCCGAGTTTTTTATACCGTTAGGTGAGATGACGCGGCCCCTCGCGTTCCTCGAACCCATTCCCATTGTGCGTGCCGCTTCGCACATCGCCTTCATTGATGAGCGTCTTAATATGCTCACGCTCAAAATTTCGAACGCCGATATTATCCATCATCGTCCAGAAGGCGAAATTCAGATTATAAATAGTCTTGGGAGGGTGGTGGCGCGCTACGATCTTCCTGGAACCACCATTCTTCCCGGGAAATCACGCCTTATCTCACTTGATCTTCGTGAACTTGAGGATAGAGGAGCGATACGTGGCGCGAGCAAAAATACGGAAGAAAAGAATAGATTTGCGGCAGCTGTCGCGAATCAATTGGTGATTGGGAGATACAAGGCCCTTGTTCGACTTGGAGAAGGCGATCAAGTCCTTGGGGCCGAGCTTTCTGTCTGGGCATTTCCGTGGCGGCTTATTGCGGTGCTCCTTTTCGTTATTTTCCTCTTCGGGTTTTTTGTGATACAATGGAGAAAACGGATTTCTCTTGCACTCCATGCGTTATTTGGGAACAATGCAACATCAAAGTAGCAATTTAAAGGTCGATAACACCTCGTTTATTCTATGTTTATGATTGTATTTGTTGCGACAAGAAAATTATTTACTTTTGCATTGATCGGATTCCTTGCGAGCGCTTTGGTCTTTTGGCTTCTTCCGTTTCGAAGCGAGGGCGCAACGGTAACTTCACGAAGCGACACCATCTCTGATTCGCGTCCTTCTGCTGCGGCAAACCATACCGTTGCCTTCACCACGACCTCGAGCGATGATATTGTCGCCGGAGAGACGGTAGTCATTGATTTTGGCGGCTCCTCGGACGTCTTTGATCTCAGCTCTATCGCAGTTGGTGACATCGACTTTGAAGTCGGCGGTACCGACCATAACCTTGTTGCGGTTGGAAGTTGCGGTGCTCCTGCCAATGAGCTCGAAGCGGCCATCAATACCACCAGTGACACGATCACCTTCACGCGTTGTGCGAGTGATGCAACGATTGCGGGC
>CAYJUQ010000070.1:0-4280 GCA_964373425.1 uncultured Candidatus Saccharibacteria bacterium | reverse complement strand
ATGCGGCTGGACATTGGCCTTGAACCAGGAAAACATTACGCTCGATGCAAAAACATATACTCGCTCTATCATATTGGATAAAGTGTTCCGAGATACGAATGGCGATATTATGGTCGTGGGTGGCGTAGAGGATCCTTCGACGCGAAAAGTAGTGGTAACTGTAAAGACATCGGGATCCCCTGATAGCATCCTCACGAATTACCTCACTCGTTGGGGGGGCAGCCGCCCCGATACTGTTACACGGGGGACGAACATCTTTTACCAAACCGATTGGATCGGCGGTCCCACGGGAACGCCGCCCCTTATTCTTTCTTCACCTTCCGGCACCACTGATCTTGGCACGCTCTTTAGCGATCCCACCCCCACCCCCGGCCTTGACTGGCTTGACACGGGGACCATTTGGATAGATGCGCAGTAGCTTAGCTTCCTAGCTTCTTAGCTTTCTAGCTTCCTAGAGAAGTAGTGAATATGGAAATACACACGTATAAAGATTTGATAGTCTGGCAAAGAAGTATTGAGCTCGTTATTGAAATCTATGAATTAACCGAGGGATTCCCGCCGAACGAACTCTACGGATTAACTTCTCAAATAAGGAGGGCTGCGGTTTCTATCTCTTCTAATATAGCAGAAGGAAGAATGAGGGGTTCACGAAAAGATTACAGAAAATTTCTGTTTAACGCTTACGGTTCTGGAGCAGAGTTAGAAACACAGCTTGAAATAGCCAGAAGATTATCGAAAATGAAAGATTTAGATTATTTGAAAATTGATTCACTGTTAAACGAAGTAATGAAAATGTTAAATTCTATGATCAATCGGCTCCGCGCTTCCTAAAAAGCTAGGAAGCTAGGAAGCTAGGAAGCTCATGAAGGGATTTACCCTCCTCGAGGTACTCATCTACTTTGCGCTCATCACGATTATCCTTCTTGTTGTCTTGGGAGTGCTCAACGTGATGGGCCGAGTAAGCGCAAACCAAACCGCGAAAACAGAGGTGGAACGGAACCTTGATTTTGTGAGCCGCAGATTCACGTATTGGGGGTTACGCGCAACTTCGACCGCAGAGGTCGCACCAACATCAACCGACCAAGTGACGTTCCGGGCCGGAGGCAATAAAAAATTCTCACTTGATGCAACTGCAAAAACATTGAAATTTCAAGACGGCACAAATCCGGAAGAAGTCCTCACCACCTCAAAAGTAGATGTAAATGCAACGGGGGCAAAACTCTTTGAATTTGTGGGAAATACAATCCAGATGAAAATCAAAATCTCTTACAAAGCGGCTACGGGCTCCCCCTACACCTACTCAAAAACCGCACAAGTCACGGTATCAATACGATAGTGGCTTCATTAAGAAATCGAAAACCTTGATTCGTAATTCATGATTCTTAATTCTCGCCAACGTGGGATTGCCGCGCTCCCCATTACCATTGGGGTAATGACGGTGGTATTCCTTGTGATTGTGGTTACCCTCTCTATTGGTTTCTCTGAACTCTTTGTTGCGGAACGCGGGAAAGAATACCGTGCCGGACTGTATGCATCTGATTTTGGCGCGAACGAAATACTCCTCCGGCTCGCCCAAGACCCGACGTATCCGGACAACACCGCGAGCCTCAGTGTTTCGAACTGTCCTGCGGCAGGCTATAACCTCTCAAGTCTTGCGCCCACCGGCACCACGATTGGCGTGAAACTTACTACTATTGATGCGGGATTAAGCTCGGCAGATTGTACCGCCGCGAGTACCGCGTGCCCAGAACTTACGATCATCTGTCCTGCAAGCTATCCCGGGAACGGTGACAAAGTACGCACGGTTACTTCCACCGCATGCCCAAAGACTACGGACACAGTTGAAGGATTAACTACTGTGGAATCCACTGTTATCACAAGAATCGAACAGAACGGGAAACTCTCAATTTGCAGTTGGAAAGGAAACCAATAGAACCAACGTAGATACCCCATGAAAAAGAAGTATATGCGATTGCCGATTTTTGCAAAAAAGAGTAACGCGGGTGGTCTCACCATAGCAGAAGATGGTCTCACGTTCGTCAACCTCTCCCGTGAAGGAGGGGGCTATCGCGTTACCCGCTACTACGAACAACCCCTTGAAAAGGGAAGTATCGAAGAGGGGGAGATAAAAGATGAAAAGAAGTTTCTTGATGCGCTCACCAACCTCAAAAAACGAATCGGCAGTGAAGAGACAGATGTCACCCTGACCATTCCCGATGATCTTATCTATATCACGTCGCTTGAGATCCCACGCCGTTTAGGCCCACAGAAACTGGAGGCAATAGTCATCTCCCACCTTGGGATGCACTCCCCTATCCCAATCGAGGAATCCTATTTTGATTGGGAAGTATTCCCCAAAAAAGATGGAAAGGGGCTTTTTTTGTTTGTCGCTATTGCGCCAAAAGAAAAGATTGATACGTTTTTTACGATCATTCCACGTGCAGGATTCAATATCCTCGCAATCGAAACCCATTCACTAAGCCTCAAAAGGTTCCTCAATTTTCCGCAAGGTCCGAGCCTTATGATTATTTTCTCGCCATCCGGTATGCATGCCTCCATTGTTACTCACGGAGGGACCGTATTATCTTTCCACCATAAAATTACATTTGGTGATGCAATCGCGGGATACAAATCCTTGGGGATTGGCGCAGAAGTGATGAAGGTGGTTGAATTCTACCTCGCTGAACACCCAAAGGAGAAAATTGAGGGGTTTATTCTTGCAAATCCAGATTCAGTGAATAACGAATTTTTGAGTATCCTCACCGAGGCGCTTGCCCCCATTCCCCGCATCGAAACGAAACCGAAATTCAAAATGATGGCTGGGGAAGAAGGAGGTGCGCTCACGCATTTTATTGCATGTGCGGGTGCGTGGCGAGGAACGGTTGAGCGCGCGAAAGATACCTTCGTGAGCCTCGCACCGATCGGCACAGAGGATTTATGGCGGCAGGCGCGGACAATGGCCTTCGTACGAATCGTGAGCGATTTCGTTATTATCATCGGCATCGTCTTTGCCCTTATCTTCGGAGGATCATGGACATACCTTAAATTTTATCTTAGTAAAAACTACGAACGGCAACTTCAAGTCGAAAAGAGCGCGAAGGTCATACAAGATCTCGCAGCGCTCAACACAAAAATCACCGCCTACAACGACCTTATCTATACGATAAATCAAATCTATGCGGGAGTACCCGATTGGACACTCGTCATTGGGGACATCACCAGCCGCATGCGGCCGGGTGTCACCTTAAGTTCCCTTTCCATGGATATCTCCTCGGGCGGGATCAATCTTACGGGGGAGGCAGAAACAATAGGTGATCTCGTAGACTTTCGAAATACGCTCGCATTCTCGGGAATTGCGAGCGGCGATCTCAAAATCCCCCTTTCTTCATTTGAAAAAGAGGCCGGCGTACCATTCTCATTTATATTAACACTCAAGAATACTCCTGATCTTTTCCCCTACCAATTCGCCGCTACCTCCACCCCTCCGCTCCTGCCACCCCAATAAACGTATAGTATATTTTGCTCACTACCATTCGTATGTCCCCTCGTCTTAAAGAACACATAATTCGGAATGCGCTAAGAGGCGGGATCGTATTTACATTAAGCCTTATGCTTGTGCTTTTCTTCCGCCAAGAGATAAAGCGTTTGAGCACGTCTGTTTTTGAGACGCGCGCAAAAATTATCGGCCTCTCAAATCTTGAAGATAAGAAAAAGGACTTCCAGAAACAACTCACTGATGTAGAGGCCTCAACCGTACTGATTGATGAAGCATTCCCCCCCGCTGAAAATCCCAATCCCTTCAAGCAAATTCTTGAGTCGGTCTCAAGCCGCACGAATACTTCCTATACGATTGCCTTCAAATCAGAACTTGCCGTTCCTTCTCCAGCATTTCCGGGATATGCCACCATCCCATTTTCACTCACTCTCACGGGAGATCTCACTCGATTTATTACCTACTTAAATGAGCTTCAACGCATTAAAAACTTCATTGTGATACAGGGAATCACGCTTAGCGCAGAAAAGACAACCGCATTCACTACCATGCATATCAGTGGATTTGTGTACGTAAAATAATATGCAGACAAATGTTTCAAAAAAAATAAGGGGTGCGCTCGAGCGGGTTACATTCGATGAACATCTCTACACCACTCTTGGCGGCATAATACTTGTATTGATTCTTCTTATCCTAGCGCTATTCGCCTTTGGAAATCTCGTCACCTCTATTAACCGGGCCGTGAGCGGCAATATTGAAGAGAAGCGCGAAGGCGGAGGAATTAATT
>CAYJUQ010000069.1:0-4331 GCA_964373425.1 uncultured Candidatus Saccharibacteria bacterium | reverse complement strand
AACGACCTTTCGCATATCCCAAAACAAAAAGAGGCATCGTCATGGGATACATATAGTATACCATATTATGCCTATCAATGCATGTGGATAAGTGCCTTCAGTGAAGCCCTTGAAGCAAATTGATGCCTGCGCTTTCAGGATGAGGTTCAATGCCCCGAAGCGCAAGCCCCATTGCGTTTGCAAAAAAGATGGGGTGTGCCTCTTTCGACGATGGTGAGAAGGGCCCCTCTCCAATCCCCTGCCATGGATCAAGAAGTGTAGCGGGAATGTCAAGGTTCAATGCAATGTAAGAGACAAGATTTGGCATAAGGCTTCCGCCGCCCGCAAGGATAAGCTGTTTCACCTCTTTCTCCTTACGTTCTTTATAGAAACGGATTGCGTGCTGGGTTTCCCCGATGACACGCTGCATCACTTGCTGAAGCACCATCATCACTCTCCCGCCTTCGCGTTCTGGGTCGAACCCCACATCACGTTTCAATACCTCGGCACGTTCAAAACTTATTTTCAGCTCTTGGGAGAGCGCGTGGGTAAGGTGATACCCTCCAAATGGAATAACGGCCGAAAAACGAACCACACCCTCTTCTTCAATAGTAAGGTTTGTGGTGCGCGCGCCAATATCCATAATGAGTATTGGTCCATCTTTCTTGAGCCTTCCCACCACTCGCGAAAGACTTGCTGATTCAAGATCAACCGCAACAAGATCGAGACCGCAGCCTGTAATAAGACTTGTGTATGACACGATGAGCTCTCGAGTCGTTGCCGCAAGGAGCACGTCCACGGTTCGAGGTTCTCTACTCGAACCAATTCTCTTTGTCGTCCACACAAGCGCTTCTTCGGGGATAGGAACAAGCGACCCAACCTGTTGCCGTATAAACTCCTTTTCTTCCTTGGGAGTAAGCGCTGTGGGGAGCTCAAGAGTATGAATGAATGTTCGTGATTCGGGAAAAGAAATGATAACCCGATTCGTATCGGGTGGCTTTGGGAATGCATGCTCGAGTATCCCATTGAGTGCCCCTATAAGTTTCTCGCGGATGAGAATCTTCCCGTCCTCAACTATCCCTTTCTCAAGGAGATAACGACCTTCACTTTTAAGACGGGGGTTTAATCCGGATCGTTCTAATTCCAAAAGCTCGATTGAAAAATCGCTGATATCGAGCCCGAATGCCGACTGATTGAATTTAAAAAAATTGAGCATGAATGTTCTTACGTAGTATCTTCAAGAGGAATACACATCAAAAATCTGCAACTTCATCCCACGAATTAATGATAAGCCCGGATGCTGGCTTTGTAACAAAAATTTTTAACCGTCGTGTCGCATTCTCTACCGTAGCTTCAGTTCTCACTTCTTTTGGGGTAACTCCGGTAACGGAGATAATGGTGCAGTCCTCTCCATCGATACTGAGCACTTCGGGTGAAGAAAAAGGATAGGTAAAATTGTTCGTATTCAATCTCATGAGGACCTCCTCGGCGCATGCGCTTACAAGATAACGAGCCTCCTCGGCATTTTGTTTTGTAAAACCGATGCGGGACTGTGATATCCCAAGGAGATTTGTAGAAACGCTTATAAAAATCGTTACGGCACTGATAATAAGCGTGGTGATGATCGCAATAAGGCCTCGTTCCATTATTTTCTCAAAGAAGCAGAAGTAGAAAGAGTGATGATATCGGTGTATTCACTCCTGCCGCTTGGATTCTTATATTCAATGGTGATATCTGTTCGTATATTCCCCGGGGTTCGGGGATACGAGGTATTGGTAAAAACAAGGTTTGTGACCCGTACTTGGGGAGTGGTGAGCGCTACCGGGCTTGCGACGCCTTCTTTCATCTGGAGAATAAGGGTTAGGGCATCAATATCGAAAATAGTAGGATCTTTACCCGCATCGTCCGTGGCTAAAGAAAGCGTCGAAGATGAAAAACCGGGAAGAGGGTTATTGACCCCTTTCGCGTGACGCACGCGCTGATTGATTTTTCCAAGGGCAAAGGCGAGGTTTTGTTCTGTCTCGCGCTGAACTGCTGTTCGCGCGTGACCTTGGGTTATGCGAAATCCGAAACCAGCGAGCGCCGTAAGAAGTACGGCAACGATCAAGATATAGATCAGAAGTTCGATAAGCGTAAATCCTTTCATATAGATTTCGGGCGGTTAAAACATATCCCACGCAAAATCAAACCAAAATCCTTCGTCTTGCGAACCATTGACGCCGTGAGTGCTGAATGCTCTTCCTGAGGGCGCACTGTACATTGCGTTAGCTACTCCATTCCATACAACGCTAGAAAGGTCCTGATTCGTATCGCCGAAAAGCACCATGATATCATCGCTATCTTCTTTTGGGATAAGTTTCACTGTCTCAAGCGCGCCACCCAAGGTAGTGAGGTTCGTTGCGGCTGCATCCCAAACGGTGGTAGCGGCTGTATATTTTTTTAGCTTCGGTATGGTCGTACCGTCTGAATATATGGCGAGAGCAAGCCCGCCAGAAGCCTCAAAGCCGATGTCAAAACTTTGCTGTATCCCGGTATCTGTTACCGACGCGATAGTTTGATTTGCAGGATTTGTCCATAGGGGAGTAAAATCGCTCGTGTAACAAAGAACTCTTGGGACAATGTTTGCATCTTTATCGCACGCAATGAACTCATCTCTACCCATTGGGCCTGCAAGCGCCATGGGACCAAGTTGCGACGCCTGGGGCAGAGTATTTGCAGTGACGCTCCATGAACCTCCTCCCAGATTATCAGCCGTCCAAATTTTGATATTAAGGGCCGTATCATTAGCCGCATCAGAATAAAGTAATGCGCCCTTCACGGTATAATTGGGGCTCCACGAAAAATTAAGAAATTTCTTTGTATTCGCGGGGGCGTTTCCTCCATGTTGCGTATGCAATGTCCAGTTTGCTTGCAGATACGCTCCGCCGTTAAAATACTCGGTATTCGTATCGCGCCCATTATCAAATGTTCCCACCATAACTTCACTGGTTCCGGGACGTGCACGCGCGACAATATAGACGGGTGTTCCACCGACACTTCTCGTTGCAACTTGAGCTGACCAGCTAGATCCGTTCCATACACGGAATTTCGGCGTGTTGGTGTTGTCCGAATACACCGCCATAAAATCGCCGTTTCCAAGGTACGCGCCATCGAAATTACGAACGTCGAGGAATGAATTGGCATTCCAGGAACTCAAAAGCATCACATTCCCCCATGTTATCCCGTTAAATACCTGACCATATATAAACTGGGTGGTTCCGTTGAAATGACGCGAGATAAGTATCTTTTCGTTCCGCGTATGGGACGCATAGAGTTCCAATCTTCGTGCGGCTCTGTTGCTCGTCGCACCGTGAATATCAGCTACGGTCCCCACCGCCCCCCACGTCCCCGTCACAGCGTCAAGAATCCTATAGCGCATGAGATCCGATGTTGTCCCCCCGTCTCCATATACGAGTACCCCGCCGGGAGCAAGGCGCTGCCAATCTGTAAGATAACTTACAAGTTCAACCTGCCGTTGGTCACTTGCGCGGAAAAACCATGTTACTCTTGAGATAATTTTCTTTTTATCTTGTGAAAGATCGCTTACATTCACGACACGGGTAAATTTATTCTGAATGGTATCGCTCGAACCCGCAAAAGCCCACGTACCGTTCACAATGCCCACCCCGTGATCCCCGACAGTAAGACTCCCCCAGTTTTTGTCGCGGATGGCACGCGCGGCCTCAAGACCTTCCTCTGCAATAAGGATTGCTTGGGTTTTTTCCCGCCCTTCGCGATTTATTATATACGTCGTAAGCACAAGATAGCCGATTCCCGCGACAACAACCAGGAAAATTGCAGACGCAATAATGAGTTCGATAAGACTTTGTCCTTTCATGGATGATACATTCGGAAATACTAGGGTACTTGGGCGATCCGTCCCGCGCTATTTATCGAGATGGTTCTTGCGCCAACATCGCTTGTAAGCACTATATTCCCTGTAACATTCGGCATGCCAGTGTATTTTGCAAACACCACTTCCGAAAGACCAGATGCACTGACACCGGCCGGAAGTTCATGAACTTCATCGAAGAGAGGATCACGGGTAAGGAACGAATTGCCTTTAAAAAGGGTGTGGGTGGTTGGGGTAACATATACGCCGAATGCGCTGTCTCGATCTTGACTCAACGATCGATCGCGTGCATTCCGAAGCGTTCCTACGACCTCATCTATCGAGGCAAGAAAGTGTGCGGTTTTTAAAAATTGGGCCCCGAGGGGAACGGTAAAAAGAACGAGAAGTCCAAAGATTACGAGCACAATGAGAATTTCGATAAGGGTAAAGCCTTTCAAGGAGTTTATAGGTTATAGGTTAT
>CAYJUQ010000068.1:0-4339 GCA_964373425.1 uncultured Candidatus Saccharibacteria bacterium | reverse complement strand
TTTTCGTTCAAGCTGGTATTTAATATTTTTGAGCTGGTCTGTTGTTTCTTCGAGATTTTTTATGAGTTTCTTTGTTTCCCGGATATCTCGCGCAACGAACACAAACGCCATAGTCCCTTTTTGTATTTCTACCCGTGAGCTTGAGAGCGATACGTTGAGTTCACCGCTCTTTGATTTCATGAGAATCTCTAGATCGGAAATTTCCTGATTTGTTTCCAGGTTTCCAACAGCTTCGGCAACCCTCTCCCAGTCGTTCACCGGGAAAAATGTTGCGAGAGACTTCCCCACGAATTCACCTTTTTTGTATCCAAGAAGCCGTGATGCAAATTGATTGACAAACTCAATGATAAGATCAGTGTTTGTTACGATAAGCATATCTTTCATGGTCTCGATAATGGTATCGGCCGTTGTAGAGGGGGTGATACCAGTGAACAATCTGTATTTCACCGACGCCCAAGCGAGCGGCGCAACGAGCGAAATAGAACTTAAGGAAAAGAGCATGGTACTCGTTCCCTGGTAGAGGCCAAAGAACGGAACGATCACCTCATTGATCACTCCAAATACAAACGGGAGCGCGGTTGAGGAGAGGATGAGCAACGCCTGCCGCTTCTCGAAAAGATCAGTTGTTTTTCTGTAGAACCGCCAGAGGAGGTAGATACCGAGGGCGAAGACTAGTGGTGACCAGATAAGGATGATGCGTGTGGGGAAATTTATCTTTACCTCCCATGTCCACGGGTAACGGACGAGATCAGCGGTAGTAAGCGGATCAATAAAGAGCGCCCAATTATAGAGAATGAGCGCTGATCCGACAAGGGCTATATGGGTATAGAAATTGTTAAGGGTTTTATGGTTTTTTGTGAAGGCGAGTACGAAGAGTACAAAGAATGGCACAAAGAGCACTCCACCCATTGAACCAACATTTCTCCATATAAGCGCGACCCCAGCTCGACTTTCCGGCAGGAACGATTGCACCGTTTCAGAAATTGCCCAGAGTGATACCGAAAACGCATACGCGGCGAAAAACTTGTTGATCGTCGCAGAGGGATTTTTGACGAGCACAAAAAAAGCAAGCGCAAGGATAATGAGCGTTGCGCCTGTGTTGACGATACTATACGCGTTGACCGTGAGATCTCCGAACATAGTAAGAAATATGCCCCCGCCTTATTATACCAAAGATATGGGGGGCGGGATAGAGACGCTCTGCTACACTTGAAGAAAGGCCATTTCAGGTGGTATAATGAGGGGTGTTTACCTTCCTCGGCCATACCCATCTTAGGGGGGCAACGGAGGCGCAATTATGAGTGACAACATCGTTTTTTTGGGATTTCTTCTGCTTCTTTCTGCTCTCTTTTCGGGAGCGGAGGTCGCATTTATGTCTGTTTCGGATCTTCGTGTTCGGCATTTCGTAGAGAAGCGGGTGGCCGGCGCGCGCTCCCTTTTTCGGCTCAAAGAAAAACCGAGTCGGCTTCTCATCACCATCCTTATCTACAATAACCTCGTGAATATTGGCGCTTCTGCCCTCGCAACCTTTTTTATTACCAAAACGTTTGGGTCGCTCGGGGTGGGGATTGCAACCGGTGTGATGACTTTTTTTATTTTGGTATTTGGCGAAATTATTCCCAAATCCTTCGCGCTTAAACACAACGAAACCCTTGCGCTCACGTTTGCCCGTCCTCTTGAGGTGCTAGGGTTCATCACCCTTCCCCTTATTTGGTTTTTTGAAATTTTAAATGGACTTCCATTTCTCAAGATTCCAGGCATTAAGAAGCGTACCATTGTTACCGAAGAAGAGCTTCGTATGATGGCGCGGCTCGGCGCAGAGGAAGGGACGATTCTTAAAAAAGAGCGGGAGATGCTCGAGGGTGTGTTCAAATTTAACGATATTACCGCAGAAGACGTGATGACGCCTCGCGTGGGGATGTTGTGTCTTGATGCGGAAACCACCTTAAAGGAGGTGCTTCAAGAGATTATCAAATCTCCTCATTCGAGAATCCCCGTCTATTCTCAAAATAAAGATCATATTATCGGGATCCTCTACCTGCGGGATGTGCTCGTGCACCTTGCGAAGCGCAGACCAACGGATATGAAATTAAAGGAGCTTTCGCGAAAACCACTGTTCATTTTGAAGGATGAGAATGTGGATGAGCTCTTCAGAGAATTTCAGGAAAAGAACGTTCACATTGCGATTGTGCAGGATGAGTATGGGGGAACCGAGGGACTCGTGACGATGAAAGACCTTGTTGAGGAGCTCGTTGGTGAGATCATTGATGAGGCGGATATATCAAAAGAAGTGATCATGCGGCTCGATCGTCATTCCATCCTTGTCGATGGTTCGACAGAGCTCAAAACAATAAGGCGGTTCTTCAACGCACACATTCCCGGAAAAGATCATGAAACGATCGGTCGGGTGGTGCTCCGCCATGCCACGAAGATACCTAAAACAGGCGATAAGCTCAACATCGGGAACGTGGCAGTTCTTATAGAGGAAGCCACAAAACGAGGCATCGGAAAGTTAAAACTTACGAAATCCTAATTCTATTCAAAGAAAAAACCCCGATAGGTATCGGGGTTTTTGTATTACCATTGTCCAAACGCGAGGTGATGCGGGTCTCCTTCCCTCTTGCCCGCTTCGGTATTTCTCACAAAACGAAGTCGTCCTTTTGCAAGATGTTCGTGGAGCTCCGGAATCGTATGCGCGTTGCAATAGCTTAGCGTTGAGCGGAGCGCGTTCTTCAGGGCATTCACCACTTCTTCGGTGGTGCCGCGATAGGGCACGTATCCCTCTTCCACGCCTTCCGAAGCGTATGAAGCAGTTTCTGTCTCAATGTCTTCATCGAGCATCCCTTCCGATCGCAGGAGTTTCGCTTTCGCATCGAGCGATGCCATGCCGCGATGTCGTTTTACCTGCATACCGTTGATGAATTCTTTTTCTGAAGGAGACTTATCGGTTCCCGCAAGGAGGTTACCGAGAATTGCGGCTGACGAACCCGCGGCAATGGCTTTTGCGAGGTCGCCCGAATCTCCGATGCCACCGTCATTAATGATAGGGCGTTTCCATTTGCGTCCAGCACGGAATGCAGTAAGGAGCGCGGTAACCTGTGGTACGCCAAGTCCAGTAACGTTTCTTGTTCGGCAAATCGATCCGTTGCCAACACCGACAAGAACGCCATCAGCTCCTGCCCTGAAAAGATCTTCTGCACCTTCTCCGGTTGCAATCGTACCTGCCAAAAGATCACATTCAGGAATTCTGCGTTTAATTTCTCTTACCGCGTTGAGACATTTTTCAAGGTGCGCGTGGGCAACGTTGACGACAAGGAGATCGGCTCCGGCTTCATGAAGGGCAATCGCACGATCAAGATAATCACCGGTAATACCTACGCCTGCTGCAACCGCAAGCCGCCCGTGGGCATCGCGCGAGGCGCGAGGATTGAGTCGGTTTACCACGTTCCGGAACGTGATGAGTCCCTTCACCACATTTTTTTCATCAACGAGCGTGAGAAGCTTTTGAATCCCGTCCCGTTTAAAGATATCCCACGCCTCATCATTGGCGGTTTTTGGTCCGGCGGTAAGGAGTCGGGATGCCGGGACCATGAGGTCTTGGGCGGTTTTCGTAGCATCTGTTTCGAGTAAAAGGTTTTTGTACTTCACAATACCGAGAAAGTGATTCTCGCCGTCAACAACAATGAGTGCGTGTACACCCGTCTCTCGCATTGTTACGCGGATTTCCCGAAGTGGTGCATCCGGTCGTATCGAATACGGGTCTTTAATCACCGGGTCTTCTTTGCGCTTTACCGTCTTCACCATTTCGACTTCATATTCGATACTACAGAAGCGGTGGAGGATGCCGATACAGCCGAGCCGCGCCATCTCGATTGCCATGTCGGTCTCGGTGACCGTATCCATATACGATGAAATAATAGGCGCTTTGAGGGTAATCGTTCTTGAGATTTTCGTATCAAGGCTTACATTGCGCCTTGAATCAACACGTGAGCGCATCGGAACGATGGTGATATCACCGAACGTAAATGCTTCAGAGATCAAAGGATTTGGAATACTCATTTGGTTCACCTCTCGCGTATGGATTTCAAAGAGCAGAGTATATGGTATAAACCACCTTCTACCATATCGTAAGATAGAGGAAGAGTCAACCCCGCACACAAATTGGACTATACTCAAGCTTCGATGAAAATCACGGATTAATCGAAACACCCTATGTATGAGAACTTGGGAGCAAACATGCAAAAGATCGTAATCACGAGAACTGTCTAATTTGTGTGCGGGGACACCCCGCACACAAATTGGACTATACTCAAGCTTCGATGAAAATCACGGATTAATC
>CAYJUQ010000067.1:0-4409 GCA_964373425.1 uncultured Candidatus Saccharibacteria bacterium | reverse complement strand
GCAGGCCTTGCCTGCGATCACTACCGTCGTTTTGAGGAGGATTTTGAAATCGCAAAGCAGTTGAATCAAAATGCTCACCGTTTTTCCATTGAATGGGCGCGGATTGAACCGGAGGAGGGGAGATTCAACGATGGGGCGCTCGTGCACTACAATGCGGTTCTTGATGCGCTTAAAACGCGAAATATCGTCCCCTTTGTCACCCTTCACCACTTTACTAACCCCCTGTGGTTTTCCCGAATGGGCGGGTGGGAGAACAATAAATCGCCAGAATATTTCAGGCGGTATGTCGAGTATGTGGTGAGCCATTTAAAAGACACGCCACGGTTCTTTATTACGATCAACGAACCATCAGTTTACGTTGGGGAATCGTATCTTGCGGGGAAATGGCCGCCACATAAAAAAAATCCAGCCAAAGCACGGCTCGTATCCCGGCATCTTACTCAAGCGCATAAACTCGCGTATCGCACTATCAAAGATATTCATCCCAATGCGTCCGTAGGCACCGCGAATCATTTCGTGTGGTTTGAAGGAGCAAGCCCACGATCACTTTTTGATAAAGCGATTGTAAAAGTATTGTGGTACCTCGAGGGCAAGTTCCTTAACGATACCCTCGGCCATCACGATTTTATAGGTCTTAATTATTATCGCCCGCGACGGCTCCGATTTAATCTCTTCCGACCGAAAACCTTTTTCATAGAAGAGGGAGCGCCTCGCGAAGAGGTGAGTGATATAGGGTGGGAGATTTTTCCCGACGGACTCTACTTTATTCTCAAAAAACTCACCGTCCATAACCTCCCTATTTACATTATGGAAAATGGCATTGCCGATGCGAAAGATACCAAACGCAAACAGTATATTATAGATCATTTGAAGGCAGTTCGGCGAGCGATGCGGGAAGGCGTTGATGTGCGGGGTTATTTCTATTGGTCACTGCTTGATAATTTCGAATGGGCATACGGATATTCGCAAAAGTTTGGGCTTGTAGAGGTAGATTTTGCAACACAGGCAAGAAGAGTACGGTCAAGTGCGTATGCATATAGCAAGATAGATAAAGATAACGCGTTGCATCTTGAAGCTTGAATATCGAATCTAGAATTTAAGACCTCTCTTATCTTATTCTAGACTCAAGATTCTAGATTCAAAATTCTAAGTATGTGGTTACTCCTCACCATCTCGGCATATTTTATTTTCGCAGCGGTGGTTACCGTTGATCGTTTTCTTTTGACAACATCTATTCCCAACCCATTCGTATACGCATTCTATGTTGGGCTTTTTGCGAGCATCCTGCTCCTTTTTGCCCCTTTCTTTCTTGAATTCTCACCGATAGAAAGTGTAATCTTGGCGGTACTTTCTGGTATGATAAACCTGCTTGCTGTTCTTTTTCTCTACCAGGCATTCCGTGCGGGGGAAGTAAGTAGGGTTGCCCCAGCCGCAGGCGCCCTTACCGCAATCCTCACGCTTATTCTCGCAAGAATTATTATCAACGAGGTCCTCGCCGCCAAAGATCTCATTGCCTTTCTTTTCCTTTTACTGGGCGGAATCCTCATTTCGTTGCATCTTGGTAAAAAGATAGAGATGAAACGAGATGAAACACTGTTCGCCCTAGGAGCCGGTGTTGCATTTGCGCTCGCGTGGGTAGTGCGAAAAAGCGCTTTTCTCCACCAACCAGCTTTTTCGGTTCTCATCTGGTCTTCTCTCGGGTTTCTCATGGGAGCGGTTGTCATCTTTCTTATTCCGCGTTTCAGAAAAGAAATTTTAAGTCATCCCGTGAAAGTCGAAAAGAAAAAAAAGTTCCTTTTTCTTGGTAATCAGTTAGCGGGTGGGATCGGCGGGATCACCCTTAACTACGCGGTCGCGACAGGAAGCGTGACGCTTGTAAACGCCCTCCAGGGAGTAGAGAATGTATTCATTCTCGGTATCGCCTTTCTCCTTGCAAAAAAATTCCCTCAAATTCTTAAAGAAGAGTTTGGAGGTGTTACGATCTGGCAGAAGACTATCGCGGTGGGGTTGATTGCGATCGGCCTTTTTCTGCTTTCGCAATCAAGCTTTTCATAAAATATTTTGTCAATACAACCCGGTAAAATATCAAGAAAGCGAATCCCGGTGACCACACGTAGTATTTTAGGGCTGTTACTCATTTTGGTTTTTACTCCCCTTATTCTTTCCTTTGGTCCCTTTGATAAGAAACCAGAAAAGATAATTTGGGGAGTGACGTTCTCCAGCCAATATGCAAGGAGATTAGGGATCAATTGGCGAGAAACGTATCTCGCAACTCTCGATGATTTACGGGTTCGTTACGTAAGACTGCCGGCATATTGGAACGAGATTGAGGGGCTGCAGGGACAGTTTCGTTTCGACGATCTCGATTGGCAAATTAATGAGGCAGAGAAGCGGGATGTCAAAATTATTCTTGCAATTGGCCGTCGCCTTCCGCGTTGGCCCGAGTGTCACATTCCGCCGTGGGCAAAGGAACTTTCCGAGAAAGACCAGCAGGAGAGGGTGCTCACGATGCTTGAGAAAGTGGTGAATCGGTATAAAGACCGTTCTCCAATTCTCTACTGGCAGGTTGAGAATGAGCCATTTTTCCCGCATTTTGGGATTTGTCCGGAGCCTGACGATAAATTTTTCAAAAAGGAGATTCAGCTTGTGCGTTCACTCGATCCGACTCGACCGATTGTGGTGAGTGATTCCGGGGAGCTTTCCACGTGGTGGAAAGCAACGCGATACCCCGATATTTTAGGGACGACAATGTATCGCGTCGTTCCGCACCTCGACAAAACCTGCTGTGCAAAATATATCTTTCCCTCGTGGTTTTATCGGAAAAAAGCGAATGTGATAAGCAAGTTCCACCCGTTTGATAAATTGATTGTCGTTGAGCTTCAAGCCGAGGCGTGGACAATTAAATTTATTACCGATACCTCGATCGAAGAACAGTATCAATCCGTAAATCTCGAGCAGTTTCGCGAGAATATCCAATACGCACGGGATTCCCGAATCCCCGAAATCTACCTCTGGGGAGTAGAGTGGTGGAGATGGCTTGCGTTGCAAGGACATCCAGAAATTTGGGATGAGGCTGAAAAATTATTTCCATGAACAATAGATTAGTAAGAGACCGAAATAAAGGATTCACGCTTCTTGAGTTACTTATCGTCATCGCCATCATCGCGGTACTTTCCGCGCTCCTGATTTTTGTATTAAATCCCCTCGAAATATTACGGCAGGGGCGAGATTCGCAGAGGATATCCGATATAAAAAATATACATAAAGCAATCGCCCTTCTTATAACTATTAATCCGGGGATTCTTGATAGTTGTGATAGCAGTAATATTTGGGTCAGTATCCCCCTAAGCGATGGGGCGATATCTTCTCCGGCTGATCCGGAAACCCCAACATCATGTGGCCCTGCGGGATGGGTATCGTCAAATATCCGTTTTCAACAGGTAAATAATCCTCGCCCAGTTGATGGTACGGGATGGATTCCGCTTAATTTCAATAAAATCGACGGGGCTTCTCCTCTTTCTATACTACCGATTGACCCTATCAATAATGACGATGGCTGTCACAAGGTTAATTGTCCCGAAGGATGCTTAAATCCTCCGCGAGATTTTTATTATGCTTTTAGGTGTTCTCCAGCGTGGATGGGGGCGAGTAAGATGTATGAGATTAATGTTGTCCTGGAAAGTGAGAAATTCAGAGAAACCGAGGATTTGGATGAAAAAGACGGGGGGACGGCAGGAGCATGGTATGAAATAGGAACACGATTAGATGTTTTGTGGAACAACTGGACGAATTAGCAGCTTACCGGATGGTCTCTATGATGAAAAATCGAGGATTTACTTTAATTGAACTTCTCGTGGTTATAGCGATTCTCGGTCTTTTGGCAAGTATTATTTTAGTCGTTTTACAGAATACAAAAGAAAAAGCAAGGGACGCAAAGAGAAAAATGGATCTTCATCAGATTAGCATTGCTCTCGAAGCATACTATGGCGATGAGGGAAGTTATCATAAGTATTCCGAGATAGGCGAAGATTGGAGTACTGGTTGTAAGGGATCGGGGTGTGCTGCGGGAGAAGAGGGAGAAAGTTATGGAAACTGGGCACCGTCATCCAGTAATTTATGGCGCACCCTTATCGAGAGCAATCTTCTGAATCCCGTACCAAAAGACCCGATTAATAATTCGACCTACAAATATATATTTGAACCGGATTTTTACGGCCAAGGAAAGTGTTCTTCTTTTGCATTTGATACTACAAAAAGTTGCGCGTATCAGCTCGCCGCCAAGCTCGAGCAAGGGGGATTTTACGTTGTTCAAGGTACGCCAAACGGCGTTACAGAAACCATAGTAGAAACACTAGGAGGAGGAATGAGCATTAAAGGATCCACGCAGCTTATTTTACCAAGATACAGTA
>CAYJUQ010000066.1:0-4494 GCA_964373425.1 uncultured Candidatus Saccharibacteria bacterium | reverse complement strand
TTCGTTATAACACCATTAGAATTGTTCTTTACCAAAGGAAGATGGTACTACACATGCTGTTCCCAAGAATTATTCCCCCGAAAAGCCTCGCGAATAGAAAAACGCGTCTCGCTATCATGGCGCAACTCGAAAAGGCTGGTGTCCGCATCATTGATCCTGAAACAACCTTTATCGAGAAAAAGGCTGTAGTTGAACCCGGCGTCACCATCTGGCCGCACACCTACATTCTTGGAAAATCGATCATTGGAGCCGGGGTGGTGATAAGACCGGAAACAGTGATCCTGAACGCCAAGATCGGAGAGAACACCGTTATAGAATCATTCTCCTTTATCCGTGATTCTCTCATCGGTAAAGACTGTGTCATTGGCCCCTTCGCGCACATTCGCGAACACTCGGTAGTCGAGGACCGCGCAAAGATCGGCAAAGCAGAAGTGGTGCGATCCGTTATCGGTGAAGAAACGGTTGCGATACACGAATGCTATATCGGCGATGCCCAAATCGGCAAACGCTGTAATATTGGCGCCGATACCACCATACGTTCTAGGCCCGAAACGGAAGAACGAGTCGTATTCTGTAATTTTGACGGTTCGAAAAAACACAAAACGTTGGTGGGTGATGATGTCTTCATCGGTTCCGGCACGAAGATCATCGCCCCTCGCTTTGTAGGAAGGCTTACTTATATCGCCGCGGGTTCTGTGATTACTCAAGATGTCCCCGATCCTACGGGGAATGTGGGGACGCTCGTTGTCACGCGATTCGGAACCCAAGAACATAAACAAAATCGCGTGAAGAAAACCAACGCGCACTGGAGGCTTTTGAAAAAGAAATGAATACGAACGGCACTGTTCAAGCGCGCTACCTTGTGATTCAGGTGTGGACCGTGGCCCGCATCCAGAAAGGATGGCTACCAATTGGGGTCATTGTCCAGGTAAACGGAGAGGTGCACTGTCGATTCCTTACCTCCATGCGGGATTACCGACGCTTGAAACTTTTCTTTGCACAAACGAGATTCAAAAATCTCACCCGTACTCATACGAATCTCCTTACAAAGCCGGTCATTACCGACTTCCCCCAACAGGATGATGGCACCGTGCCCAGTCTCACTCCGAACCACCCTAAGCTCCTTACGTTTATTTACCGCTATTGGAGCGATGAAACGCTCTACTACGGAAGACCGAAAAAAAAGAAGTGTCTCGGCTGGCTCTCAAGTGATGCAATTGTGAATCTCATCTTTGATCTCGAAGTGAGCTCAAAATTGCCGCCCCATTCGACACCGTAAAATGAAATACAAAACCCCGCTACCATATGACGGGGTTTTTTTATATGTAGTTACGGGAGTGACGGCAGCCCAAAAAGCGATACCGCATTTTCAGTCGTGATACGCGCAGCATCCTCGAACGGCACCCTCTTGATTTCCGCGACTTTCCGCGCCACAAACTCAACATAGAGTGGTTCATTGCGCGTGCCTCGGTGGGGTACTGGTGTCATGTACGGGCAGTCTGTCTCTACCATGATACGCTCAAGTGGGATCTCACGGATCACCTCTTCCCATGCGTCTACAAATGTAATGAGACCGGTAAACGAGAGATAAAATCCAAGCGCAATGTAACGCCTGGCCTCGTCAAGATTTCCTGAATAGCAGTGCGCGACGCCGTGAAGCCCCCGTGAGATATATTCGCCGATAATCGTTAATGCGTCGTCGTGGGCATCGCGGTTCACGTCCCCAACAGGACCGGAGCGGCAATGCTGTATAATTGGTTTTCCCACATCAAGACTAAGCTCAATTTGCCTTCGAAATAGTTTTTCCTGTCCCCGCCGATCAGCTTCGCTCACGTGCAAGCGCTCGGCATAATCAAGACCGGTCTCCCCTATCGCGACTACATGGGGACTCGCCGCAAGCTCTTTATAATGTTCGTATGAAAATTCCTCCACGCGCGTTTCGAATGCAGGCGCACCGTCTTCGGATGCATCAAAATGCGTGGGTTTCAAATGGATGGGGTGGAGCCCAACGGCTGCAAAAATCTGGTTTGGGTATTTCTCTGCATAGAAAAGTGACCGCTCCGATGTAGAAATCTGTGAGCTTGGAGCCACCATACGCACACCCGCATCGAGTGCACGCTGAATCACTTGATCCGCATCATCTTTGAATGCGTTAAATTGTATGTGGGCGTGAATATCGACAAGTTGTGTCATAGACGAGGGAAAAGAGATTCACCTTTTGTTATAGTAAGTTTTTGATCGCGCCATGGGATAGTACTTTGCGGGTCAATGCCAAGGTGTGAAAATATTTTATTTGACGTTTCGGGGAGAAACGGCTGGAGGAGAGAAGCGATATGCCCTAGGCTGAAAAGGAGGTTTTCTACCGCCGCGCGTGAAGCATCTCCTCCCTCCCACGGTTTCTCACGATTCACATACTCGTTGCAAAACGCCACGAGTTTCCATACTGCACCAACTGCGTCGTTAAATTTGAATGCATCGAGAGATATGCGATACGCTCCCCACACACTCGTTACTACGCCCATAAGCTCGGGTTCGAGCGATGATTGGGCAGGAAGATTTGTTATCGTAAACTTTGAGGCGAGGGTGAGCACCCGTGCTGCAAGATTTCCGAGGCCGTTCGCGAGATCGCCGTTGTAGTGCGCCTCAAATGAACGTTGATTGAAATCACCGTCTTCTGTGGAGGAAATCTCACGCAGAAGGTAATAGCGGAGCGAATCTACGCCGTATTTCGCAACTACTTCTTTGGGGCTCACCACGTTCCCAAGGCTCTTCGACATTTTTTCTCCTTCAACGGTAAGATACCCATGAACGAAAATAACTTTCGGGAGCCTCACACCCGCAGAGAGAAGTATCGCCGGCCAATAGATTGCGTGGAAGCGCGTGATGCCCTTGCCGATGCAGTGGAGAATCACGTCGTCATTCTCCTGCCAAAATTCGTGAAAGGGAGCGGCATCATCCGCATAGCCCAACGCGTTGATATAGTTTGAGAGTGCGTCAATCCAGACGTAAATCCGCTGGTTCGGATCGCCGGGAACCGGTACCCCCCAATTCCGCGCGCGATCGTTTGAACGAGAAATACTGAAGTCTTCAAGCCCCCTACGGATAAAACTCAACATCTCATTCTTTCGCGTCTCGGGTATAATTTTAAGCGTGTCGCTCGCAATAAATTCATCGAGTTGTTTTTGGTAACGTGAGAGTCTGAAGAAATAATTTTCTTCAGCAACTTTTTGCGGTTTCGTTTTGTGTTCCGGGCAAAGACCATTTGCAAGATCGCTTTCTTTATAGAACTCTTCACAGCCAATACAGTAAAGCCCCTCATACGATTTTTTATAAATGTCGTCTTGTTTACACGAGTGCCAGAGTTTTTGTGCGCCTCGTATATGGCGGTCTTCCGTGGTACGAATGAAGTCGTCGTTAGAGACATGAAGAAGGCCGGTAAGTTCTTTGAATTCCCCCGCATTTCTGTCGACAAGCGTTTTCGTCGTGATGCCTGCATCTTCCGCGGCAAGCACATTCTTCAACGCATTCTCGTCGGTACCGGTAAGAAAAAACACGTCCTCGCCCAAAAGCCGGTGGTAGCGCGCGATGACATCGGTTTGCACAAGTTCAAACGCAAAACCAATGTGAGGTTCGGCATTCACATAGGGTATTGCGGTTGATATGTAAAATTTTTTTGTGAGGTTAGACATTGCTCATACGTTTTTGTTTGCAACTATCACGGTGTACTCCCCCCTCGCTCCATCACGCTCGATCTCTCGACGTGCATCCTCCACGCTTCCTCGGTATACTTTTTCAAATAGTTTCGTGAGCTCTTTTGCGACAACCACTCTTCGTTCACTACCGACCGTTGCGGCAAGATCGTTGAGCGTCTTTATGATACGGTGCGGCGACTCGTACAAGATAACGGAGTGCGGCGAAGGAGCAAGATCCTCAAAGAACTTTTTTCTCCTTTTCTTTACGGGCGGATAGCCAAGAAACAGAAACTTATCCATAGAAAACCCGGCGATACTTGCTGCTGCAATAAGCGCAGAGGGACCGGGAATTGGATGCACCCCAAGATCAGGAAGATGGGTAGAAAGAAACGCAATGAGCTTATTCCCCGGATCAGACACGCCGGGGGTCCCCGCGTCAGATACGAGCGCGAGATTTTTCTCGCCCTCTAAGAGGTCCAGAATTTCTTTAAACCGTCCAAATCCGGAATGCTCGTGGTAGGAAATCGTTGGAGTTTGTATGCTATAATGGCTAAGCAACTTCTTGGTGACTCGCGTATCTTCACAAAGTACGTAGTCAACCTCCCCAAGTACGTCAAGCGCCCGCAGGGAAATATCCTTCAGATTACCAATTGGCGTTGCAACGATATAAAAGTTTGCCATATGGTTTCATTATAAATTAAATTATGAATTCGAAAAGATGATTCTTTCTGTCCATATTCTTGCCGGTGCCGCAATTGGCGCGAAAATCTCAAATCCCTACCTCGCGCTTCCGATTGCGCTC
>CAYJUQ010000065.1:0-4540 GCA_964373425.1 uncultured Candidatus Saccharibacteria bacterium | reverse complement strand
TCTCATGTTTTTACCGTCCACCTCTGCTTGCCCCCGGGCTTGAAAAACTCTTCGGGTTATGAGAAATGACAATGAGCCCCAGGTAAAGCTGGGCAAGTAACACTATGATATTCACGAGAAACTCGAGGGAGAGCGTCATCAGAAAACACTTAGAAAATATCAATGAATCTTAATAAGAGTATAGCAAACTAGAGAAAGCCAATAAAGTTGACATACGAGAATATAAGAGTATGCTCAAAATTGCCTAGCATCGGTAGGGTGAGACGGTCTCATCCGTGACTAGGGAAGTACCTTGAAAACCGAAGAACTGAAGAAAGGAAGATTTTTCCTATGGCTAATACGGAGAAAATCGTCAATTTTTCTTTGCCGTCTTCGCTTGGGGAACGCGTATCTCTGGCAGAAAATGTACTCGAACAAGCACTTACCAACAGAAGTTTGGTTTTGATTGATCGGTTCGCTTCGGCTGGAAGAAATATCTATACCGGACCGTCGCCAATCTCTGTATTGCGACCGCAACTCGCAATTGCCTCATGCCCAACATGGGGAATAGCACAACCGACTACCGCCGCCTACAGCGAATCACGAAGTTTTCGCCGAACACGTGAAGGTAAGGAACGGTACATCGCAGAGCTGCAACGAGATTTCCCGAAACTCTTCTGTTCGCTCCGAAAATCTCCAGCAATCATCGCGTGGTATGCCACTGATGAAGTACAACGGATACTCGCCAAATGGGGCGGTAAACTGCTGGGTGCGTCTCGGAAAACTCATGACCTACTCGAAGACAAAAGTCGCTTCAACGCGCTACTGCGAGGTGCGGGGATCTCGACGGAATTCATCATTCCGTCAATCCGCGTGCCGGCCGAGAGACCGCTCCCTTCATTCACGAAACTGCAGAGAGAATTCGGACTACCGTTCGTAGTACAGATCAATTCCTCCGGAGGCCGCGGAACCATCTTTGTCAACGAAGAAACGGATTACATCCGTGCGGCGCAACTGACTGGCCCACGTCGCGTATCGCGATATATCCCTGGCTTCTCTTCAAACGTGACGATGCTCACACTTCCCTCTCCAGGGGGTGGGTGTGAAATCTACGTAGATACTCCTTCACACAAAGCGATGCATATCGCAGAGGTAGGCATCGGACCAGCGAAGAGCGGTGGGAACGACTGGTCACTACCGTTTCCGCAAGTGCCAATGCGAAAATTCATCGAGGCAACCGTACGAATTGGTGAATACGCGTATCGCCGCTATGGTCTCACTGGTCTCTGGGGACTCGATAGCATCTGGCATGAGAATGAAGTAGTCATCAACGAACTGAACTGTCGCAAGCAGGGTACCACCGAAGTAGCTGGGGTCAACCAGATGCTCCGAGGAGTACCACCGCTCTTTGCGGCGCATGTTGCGGTGCACCTCGGAGCACCAGTGACCTGGCTCCCTCCCACAGAAGAATTCAATACGGAATCGTTGCGCCGTGCAACAACGTATGGAGAACGTGCACCGTTCTATCTCAAAGTACGAAACCGGACGAATGCCCCAGTCAAACCGGTGACCAACTTCTGTGGAAGCGGCATCTACCAGATTACCGTTGCGGATACTCTCGATTGGGTGCGAGCAGGCACGCATACCATAGAGGCAAACTTCGATCGTGGGGAGATACTTGTCGCAAACGCTCCACTGCCAAAAACTGTTTGCTATCCGCAAACAGAACTCTGTACTCTCGAAGGTTCTACTACCAAACATCACCTTTTCAGCGGTCCGCAGACGCTTTCTGAGACAGGTATGCGGCTGGTGCGAGCGATCTACAAATGTTTTGAACCCTGCGAGGGGTAGAAAGGAGAATAGTAATGCAAAATACTCCACATCTGCTCCTCGCCAGGGAGCAAGCTGTTCCAATGTGCGACTACGAATCGCGACTTCATCTCTACTCACAACTTGTGCAATTGCCTCGGGAGGCGTTCACACGTCTCCAATACCTCCAACCGCAAGTTGGTTGCTTTAATCGATGCGCGTTCTGCAGTCAATCCGCGGGAAGAGAAGTTTGGCAGTTCTCATTGAGAGGATTGCGAAACTTCATGGCCGCCTTCGCGGCTGCTGCGCGCGAGCGTTCCGTGTCTACCCAAGGTGCGGTGGTAGGCACGGAACGAATCCATCGGCCGGGAATACTATTTCCCTACCTCGACAATGATGTTGCTTCGTATCCGTACCTTGATGAATACATCCGGCATACCACACAAGAACTTGGGGTACGCGTTCGGATCTCGACGGTTGGCTACTCATCGCAAAACGCCGGACTCATGGCAATGCACCACCGTATCGTACGAGAACTCAAAGGTGTATTCGCTGGAATACGATTTTCTTTCACGCCGTACACAATCGGCTGGACTGAAGCCGGTGCACACGCCGACATTACGAGTCGAGCGCAGTTCATCAATGACTTCTCAACTGCGCTTCAAATCTACCGGCCACTCATTGCCCATTTGGGTCCCGGGCAAGAAACTGCGTGCGTAGAGCTACGATTCAAACCTCTACTCGCAACGTACCCGCAAGAAGCATTTGTGGAAATGTTCGTGGATGGCCACCACGCCATTCACTGCGGTCCCCACATACTTGTTCGAAACACCGCGGGTGCCACGCCATTAAAAATGGCTGAAGTCGTTGGAGTTAGAGGTCGAAATCCTGTTTTCAACCAACCACCGGTTTCCTACCATCTGCTCACCACGAATGCAGCAATTGGCAACGACGACTGGCAATCACTTGCGTGCAAGTGCATAGCCGGCAACTCCGGAGAAATACCGAAACGAACGGTAGATCTCTATCTCCTCTCGAATCGCGACGGTTCCTACTACGTAGCCGACCCGACATTCTTTGAAGATGGCACCTTCCGCGCACTCCACCTGTATCCTGCAACCCGATATCGGAAGCTCAGTGGCTACACTGATGCAACACGTTTCTTCCTCAACGCCCTGCTTGCCTACAAGCTAAAAAAGGGCATTCGACGGAGAGAACCATTCCCAGAAGCGACGAAAGCAGATACGCAGGGGGTGATCGATCTCCTGCACGAAACTGCTAACACGCTCTGGACGAGAGATGCGATCGCGGCACGCCACATTGAACAGGAAGTAGCACCGATCGTAGCCGCCTACGCCAAAGCTCTTCAGCTCGCGGGGTATCCATCGTCATACTTCTTCGATGGGAAATTCACGGTGGACACAGGTCAAATTGTCAACCAGGGACGGGCACGCGGTTTATTCCGCGGTCTCGTCTCACGTGAAGACGAACCCATGACGCCGCACGAGGAACGCGGATACGGAGCCGCAAGCATTTCCTCTGACCGTGGCCTGGTGTGGCGAATCGCGCCACTCCCATTCGGGATCAACCGATCAAGAGATGCGATCGGAGGAAAAAACGTTGTAGCCGACACGATGGCAATTCAAGTCCAAGAACTCGATCCGCGTTCACTTCGACCGGAGGAAGTGGCAACGAGCAGACCACTCCGTGAATTCTACATCAGGGGCATAGAACTTGAGCACGTCACCCTACAAGAGGGTCAACGGCTCCTTGCCTATCCCGGCATAGCTCAATGGTCGTAGAGCGCCGCACTGCCAAGGGCATTGCGGCGCTTTTTCTGTTATAATTTTCAGAAACGATGCTACAACCACAAAATTGTTTTAAAATCCGCGTGAGCTGTATCGTCGCTTGCGGCGATGAACTCGCGCTCATTCGCCGCGCGAGCGGTGCGGGACCACAATGGACGCTACCCGGAGGAAACGTAGAGATAGGTGAAGATGTTCAAGGCGCGATTGTCCGTGAACTCAAAGAGGAGTTGGGACTCGTCAGTATACGTCCAGAATTACTCTTCCTCCAAGATATGCTCATCCATCGCCCTGATCGAGAAGGACTCTACCGAAAGCTCCACATCGTCTTCCGCACCGTAGTTCCGCAAAACGTAAAAAGCGCACTCAATATTAGAGAAGAAGACGATCGCTCGATTGGACAAATTCAATGGGTAGAGCGGAGTCAGATCGCAACATTCCACCTGTATCCCGACATTGCCTCTGCGCTCGTCGAACTCCCGTCGCTCAACGGACCCGTTACGCCACGCATCCTCCCGCCGATGACTGATATGACATTTAAATGGCGATGAAGAAATACTGGGGGTTCATATCCCGTTCACCCGAAACACCCACGGCTGTGTATTGTGAAAAGATGGCGCAAGTACCGCGAACCGCAGCAAAAGCTTTTCGATGAATGTGAAATGGGAAATCATATCCTTTTCTTTGCATCCATAATAATTAGAAAACTGCTTTCAAATAATTAGAATTGATTGCATAATGATCTCGAAAGAGAAAGTTTTGGACTATGCGGAATTACGCTTTTTAAAATACCGGAACGAAAAACCTATTCGACCAGCTTTTCGGATTATGAAAAATGACAATGAGCCCGAGGTAAAGCTGGGCAAGGAAAACGATGATGTTTACGAGGAATTCGAGGGAGAGCGTCATAGCGCTATGGGATAAGTATAGCACAACTGCTCCCGTTT
>CAYJUQ010000064.1:0-4632 GCA_964373425.1 uncultured Candidatus Saccharibacteria bacterium | reverse complement strand
CACCTCCTTCAAACTATCTTAATCAATTAAAAGATATATGTCAACACTTACACTTGTAAATGAAAGGGACGGGGTGCTCCATGAGAGAGCGCGGGAACTTACCGAATTCGGAACCGAGGAACTTGCGACTTTTATTCAAGATATGCAAGAGACGATGGTTACAGCGAATGGAATTGGGCTTGCGGCGCCTCAAATCGGAAAATCTTTGCAAATCTTCGTTATTGATAGAAAATATATTGAGAAAGTGGAACTTGAAGAAGAAACAAAAAAAACGGCGAATCCTCCTATGAGTCGGGTAAAACGTTTTTTCAAAAAAGAAGTGCCGGAGCGCTACATTAACCCCCGGCTTCGAAGTGTTTCCAAAGAAGAAGTGCTTATGGAAGAGGGGTGTTTGAGCGTGCCGCGTGTGTTTGGTCTCGTTTCTCGCCCTAAAAAAATTGAGATTGAAGCGCAACAAGAAAATGGAAAGAAATTCAAACTCAAGGCCGATGGCTTACTCGCACGAGTACTTCAACATGAAATGGATCATTTACATGGGGTGCTCTTCGTGGAAAAAACCACAGAAGGAAGCCTCTACAAGGTAAAAGATGCGGTATCGCAACATGGAGATGATTGACGACACGAACCAAGAAAAAACCAGTACGCATCAACCAATCAGGGTGCTCTTTATGGGTACTCCTGAATTCTGCATCCCCACGCTCGATACCCTAAAGGCACTACGGGATATTATGCTCATAGGTGTCGTAACCGCACCTGATCGTCCGGTGGGGAGAAAACAGGTGGTAACTCCCCCACCGGTAAAAGTGTGGGCCGGGCAAAACAACGTTCCGGTGCTCCAACCGGAAGAAGTGAGAGACACAACGTTCCTTACGAAAATCAAAGATCTTCTGCCCGATGTAATCGTCGTCCTTGCCTACGGACACATTATCCCAAAAGAGATCTTGGATATCCCTCCAAAGAATGCGCTCAATATTCATCCCTCGCTCCTCCCAAAATACCGTGGCGCCTCTCCAATACAATACGCGATCTTAAATGGTGAAAAAGAAACCGGGGTAACCATAATTCGCATGGATGAAAAGATTGATCACGGCCCCATCATCGCCCAAACGCAGGTGACACTAGCGGATGGAGAAACATATCACACGCTCTCGGACAGATTAAAAAGTGAATCGGCACGCCTTATCGCCCATATACTCCCGGAATGGATCGAGGGAAAACTTCAGGAAACTCCCCAAATTGAGGGTAATGCGACCTACACAAAGATATTAACGCGCGAGGATGGTCGGATCATCTGGGACAGAGATGCCGAAGAGCTCGAACGCCAGATTCGGGCATTCCATCCCTGGCCGGGGAGCTTCACGGAGTGGGAAATGAGACACGGGGATCTGGTAAAAATAAAGATTCTTGAAGTTGAAATCTTTGACGGGCAATATCCACAGAATTTGTCGTATGGGCAAGTGTTCCTTAACGATGCGGGGGGGCTTACGGTAAACACTGGCGGCGGAGCGCTCATGCTCAAAACGCTTCAAGTCGCATCAAAAACACCGATGAGCGCAAAAGATTTTCTCAACGGCTACCAAGGAATACTCGGCGCAATCTTGATATAGTGTAGTAACTATGCTATAGTGGTAACTATACTATGGGAGGAAAAGACCGGAATAGAATCGCATCAGGAGGAAATATGAAGAAAGTTCTTATCATCGGCATACTGCTACTTTTTGTCGTTTCTCTTGCAATGATTGGATTTGCTCTCACTCGTAAATCACAATCATCAGAAATAACCACCTTTGAAGAATGCGCGAAAGCCGGCTATCCGATCCTCGAATCTTACCCGAGGCAGTGCAACACGCCGGACGGTCGGACATTCGTTGAAATAGTGCCGATGATCGTGGGTCTCTCCCCTTCTTCGGGACCGGTCTACACACAGGTTACGATTTCCGGATCCGGTTTCACGTCCATCGAAAATAAAGTGTATTTCGGTATTCCGGGGGGTATGCGGGGCGTAATCCCGGATGTCTCCTCGCCTGACGGAAAAACCATCATCTTTGCGGTACCGGACGGCCTCAACATCGAGTGTAACCCCGGAGAACCTTGCGTTGGAATGTATCCGCAGGTTCGTCCCGGGGAGTATGAAGTTTCTGTCACGAACGAACATGGCACAAGTAACGTAATGTTCTTCACCGTTTTTGAAAAAATAACGGATGGGGAAGAATAACAGAAAGAATCAATAGAGCAGAAAAAAATCCGCACACCGTGCGGATTTTTAATTATTGCGATGATTACCTCGGTGATGGTCGGATTATCTATCCATAATATTCAACCCAATTTCTTTTGAATGTGCTTTTCGGATTCTCCCTCGTAGCCTTTCGAGATACACCTCGGCAATGGTTGAAATCACCATGGTGTTGATGTGACCGCCGCAAAGCTCCATGCGTAAATTCCCCAACACTCCGTGCGCATGTATCACGGGTTCATCTTTCAGCAACGCAACATTCCCCATGATGCTTACAATTTCCATCGGTTCTCTGTAAATTCGTGGTATATACCGTTTCTTTCGCGGATCGAAATAGGCAAGTTCTGTTGTTTGGGCTGCACCAATCGCTGTGAAAAACGCCGCACGAATCTTTTGCTCCTTTGAAAACTTTTTAAGCGTTGCGATTAATTCCTCTCCTTTATCAATACGAAGCACATATATATCATTTTGTTTTTTAATGAGTTTCATAAGGGTTGTGACAATTACGTGGGCAGCACAATGTGAAATGTTGTTCCTTTATTTTCCTCTGATGCAAACCATATTGTGCCGTTATGCGCATCAATTATTTTCTTTACAAGGTAAAGACCGAGGCCGGAACCAACCGTCTCCCCCGCCTCGACGACTTTCTTTCCGCGAAAGAAACGGCTGAATATCTTTTCGTGCTCGTTTTGAGGAATGCCTATGCCCGTATCAGTAATAACCACATCGACCCTCCCATCTTCGGTGGGACCCGGAGAGATCGTTACTGTACCGTTGGGGATATTGTACCGGATGGCATTGGTGATGAGATTTTGGAACACAAGTTTTATTTTAACCTTATCAATGCGAACTCTTGGAAACGATACACTCGCCTCCGGCAAAAGCGGGACGATGGTTACTTTTTTTTGCTGAGCCTCGAATGCAAGCTCTCTTGCTGTCTCTTGAATGATCGGGATGATGTCTTCATAGGAAAAATCGTACGCAAATCGCCCGCTTTCAATTCGGGAAATAGAGAGTAAATCGGATACCAGAAGAATCATTCGTTCGTTCGACTCGTAGCTCTCAAAAAGGAGGTTTCGTTGGCTTGGGGAGAGCTCGCCAAAATCTCCGTCAAGCGCGGCACGGAGCGACCATTTCACACCCGCAAGAGGTGTACGAAGTTCGTGGGTTGCAAGCGATATGAAATCGTAATTCGCGCGATTCACAATAATCATCTTCGAGATGCCGTTCACGAAGAAAAAGCCAATACTAAACGCTGTAATCGTAACAATGGTCTCGGATATAATGATGATTTCTGGTTCACCGAAACGACGCGCCAACTCATAGGTGATATACATGAGTAAAATAGTAAAAAACCCCATCAGGAAAAAGAGAAAACTGGGGGTTTCCCAGAGCTTTAAATGAAACTCTCGTGCTTCCTCAAAAATGCCGATTCGAATGCCCTTTCGCATATAGCTAGAAAAACAGGATTAATATTGTTTCCACTCATTAATTAATCCTCTAATATCCCATGCGTCCTGTACTGTCTCCATAAGCGCCTGTGTATCACGGTCTCCAGAAGAATAGAAAAACGCGAGGAAGCCACCGATAATAATAAGAAGAATTGCAAGTAATTTCACTAATCCATCCATAGTGCTATCATACCACGACGCTCGGAAAGAAAAAGACGGTATAGAAAATCTATACCGCCTTATCCTTTGGTGCGGGGAGCGATTTTGGCGTCTCCCCCGAGATAAGTACTCTTTCCCAGAATCCGGAGCAAAGGCTCTCGAGACCAATGTATTCGATGGCCTCATGCTGCAATTCTTCAACCTCTAGCTCAAGCTGGGTTTTATGAACGTCTGAGAAATGCTGAAAAGCCATAAAAATCGCGACGTTGAACATTGCCCATGCAACGGTCCCGGCAAGCACCGTAACCGCCAAGATCATGCTCTTATCGGCGCTCAGCGCCCGAAAGATTGCGGCGGGGCCAAGTGCAAGAAGAACGAATGTATGGAACCAAAAGGTTGCCCAGGCAACTTTTCGTGCCCACGAATGCTCTTCACGTTGGAATCGCCTAATCTTCCCCCGAAGAGTGACCGCCTTCTTCGCAATGTCCTTTTCAGGATCGCAATTATTTTCTTGTCTCATGTTACGATCCGCATTTCTTCTCTGCTCAAGCTGCCACATCCGGAAATCAACAATTCTTTGCGTTGCGTTCATTCTATTCTCCTTTTCAAAAAACACGATTCATTGCATACCAGTTTCATTATACAAAATTTTATATATTATGTCAATAACTTTGGGTGCGTCGCAAATCTACATTGATAAAAAATTAGATGTATGATATAAAACGTGGATGTGGTTGTTCTTTGAAAAGGGGTGAATAATGCGACAGTTTGACGTCGTAGTGATTGGCG
>CAYJUQ010000063.1:4168-4824 GCA_964373425.1 uncultured Candidatus Saccharibacteria bacterium | reverse complement strand
CATGTCAATTCTCAAATCCATCGGTATGTCGTTGAAAAAGCGTCTCGGAGGCCGAACGGGCACGGTTCGAGCGAAGCGAAGGGGGGAGGCCGAGAGCCGAGCGACGCGAGCCACGCTGGGGCGAGCGATCGCGTCTTTTTCAACGACATACCGATGGATTACTCAAACACCGCCTTCACTTTGATATACCCATCTTTCGTCTCTGGGGCGGCCTCAACAAGCTTTGCCGCCGATGCCGCATCGTGCACCAATGCATCGCCCCGTTTTTCGCCTTCATCCTCTCGAATAACATTGTATGATCCCGTCACCTGACTTGTTGGCTCTATGTTTTTTGTATCCACTTCCTGTAATTCTTTCACATAGTCTAAAATACTCTCAAGATCCTTTTTGAATTTTTCAACTTCTTCATCAGAAAGTCCGATACGGGCCAACGCGGCAATATGTTGTACGTCTTCTTTGGAAATAGCCATGGAATTCGATTGTGATATATGAAATCTTAGCTGTAGGAATTTAATGCGTTGTGTACATCCACTTCGTCGAGCACCCTGCTACGAAAACCCTCGCGCAGGCCGAGCGGGCATGGCCCCCGAGTGTAACGAGGGGGAGCGAGGCCGAGCGGGAGCGCACATTCCTCGCTGGAGAATGTGATAGCGTGT
>CAYJUQ010000063.1:2014-4158 GCA_964373425.1 uncultured Candidatus Saccharibacteria bacterium | reverse complement strand
GTTTTCGTAGCAGGGTGCTCGACGCAAGAAATGATATGCCAAAATTGTAAACAATACAATTCAACTTAGGTCTAACGAATCATCTGTAAAAATTCTTTTTCTCCAATAATTTTTACTCCCAGTTTCTTTGCTTTTTCATACTTTGATCCCGGTGCAGACCCCGCTACTATGTAATCGGTTTCTCTTGAGATAGAACCCGATACCTCGCCACCTCGCTCTCTTACTTTAGCTTTCGCTTCGTCACGTGTAAAGCGGAGAAGCTCCCCCGTAAACACGAAGCTTTTACCCCGTAACGTTTCGTTTTTTGTTTTTCGCTTTTCGCTTTTTATCTTTACCCCGGCTTCTTCAAGTTTCTCAAGAAACCGAAGATTGACACTGTCATGAAACCATTCGTATACGCTTTTTGCAACCACGCCTCCGATATTTGGTATCCGTTGCAAATCCTCATACGTCGCATCTTTCAATTTCCTGATATCCCCGAAGTAACGCGCAAGATCAATTGCGGTTTCTTCCCCAACGTGTGTGATGCCAAGCGCATAGATGAATCGGTGAAAATCAATTTCTTTGCGTGCAGCAATTGCTGCAATAAGTTTCTTTGCCGATGTTTCTGCAAAACGCGGGAGTGCAAGGAGATCTCCCTCGTTAAGCAAAAAGAGGTCGGCAGCATCTCGAATAAGTCCTTCGTGTAAAAGCTGTTCGATGATTTTTTCGCCGATACCAATAATATCGAAGGTAGGACGCGCTACAAAATACTTGATCGCGTTACGTGTTCTTGCAAAACATTTCTTATTGGTGCAGTAGGTTGCAACCTCCCCCTTTGGTCTCGCTGTCTTCGATCCGCAGATAGGACATTGCTTTGGCATATGAAATTCGCGTTCTTTCCCGGTACGAAGCCCTGTGAGTACCTTCACGACATCGGGGATGACGTCTCCCGCGCGCCGCACGATTACCGTATCGCCAATTTTCACTCCAAGACGCCGAATCTCGTCTTCATTGTGAAGGCTTGCCCGTGAAATGGTGATGCCGCCCACCTCGACCGGTTTAAGATACGCAACCGGTGTAAGGCTTCCTACCCGACCCACCTGCACGTTAATATCTTCAACTACGGTCGTTCCTTCCTTCCCCGCAAATTTATACGCGATAGCTCCGCGCGGCGCTTTCCCTACAACCCCAAAACGTTTGAAAAGCGTAGTATCGTTCACTATGACTACAATCCCATCAATCTCATACGGCAGACGCTCTCGCTTCCCAGACCATCGGGCGTGAAAGGCAAAGACATCGCTCAAATCAGCGCAAAATTCATTATGAGGATTTGTTTTAAACCCGAGTGCTTTCAAAATAATATGCTCATCCTCATGGGTTTTCTGGCCAAGATCAGTGACGAGGGCATAGGCGAACGAATCGAGCTTCCTTGAGGCAATGATTTTAGGGTCGAGCTGTCTTACCGAACCTGCCGCTATATTTCTAGGGTTTGCAAATGGCGCGAGCCCCTGTTTTATCTTTTCTTTATTCATTCGTTCAAACTCTTTTCTAGTAAGAAACACTTCTCCGCGAGCTTCAAGTGCACCGTGGTACTTTTTTTTAAATTCGGAGGCTAACGATTGCTTGAACCTCGTCAGATTCTTCACTGCTTCTTCTTTATCTAAAAGTGTGAGCGGAATTGCCTCTATGGTCTTTAAGTTTTGTGTCACATTCTCACCGACCCGGCCATCGCCTCGGGTTGCACCGCGCAGAAACACGCTATCTCTATACGTAAACGAAACCGCAAGACCGTCAATTTTGAGCTCGCAGTAGTAGTTGGGCGTTGCATGCGGCTCGAGTTTTTTGATGCGTATCTCCCATTCTTTCATATCATCTTCGGAAAACGCGTCAGTAAAAGAAAACATGGGGACGGAATGCCGCACCTTTTCGAATTTCTCAAGGGGCATGCCGCCCACGCGCTGGGTAGGCGAATCGTGGGTAATGAATTCCGGAAACTGCGTTTCCAAATCAAATAATTCCTTTTTCAAGGAATCAAGCGCTGCGTCAGAAATCTCCTGCCGATCGAGGACGTGGTAGAGATAGCGGTGACGGTTGATCTCTTTTCGCAGTTTCTCGATCCGTTTTTTTGCTTCTTCTTTGGTCATTATTTTTTTTGTACGGGG
>CAYJUQ010000063.1:0-1914 GCA_964373425.1 uncultured Candidatus Saccharibacteria bacterium | reverse complement strand
ACATTCAATATCTCCACAACGGATGAAATGCAAATCTTGATTCACGGTATCATAGTAACTAATGGCGGGGAGGTTATCTGTGCCAAGAATAATTGAAAAATAACTTGCATTGGGAATAATTTGGCGAGGAGGATTAAAAGTGGTGCATGCCGCATTCGTGCACTTGACCAGTTTCAGATTAAAGGTACTGGGTGAAATAAATTCGAAATGCAAGACAAGGGGTAGTCCGTCAGGAGCGATAATGAGCGTGGGCAAGTTGCCAACATCGCCAACCGAATCAAGGGTTGTTCTTGCCGTTACGGTAGAACATGTGCTATTCCCGCATTTCGCAACCATCAGGTTACTGTCAAGAGGCGGCCCGCCAATGAAATCATAATACGCAATGACAGGATTCCCATCAGATGGGTATTTCGCCCAACTCATCCGCCCCCTATCTCCGGAAATATTATCCACAAGACTTACGGTGTTCCCCACAAGAGGATCGCATGAAGGATTCGTAGAGGGGCAACTTACCGTTTTAAGATCGTAGTCAACGCCATTATGCCCGCCATAACTAATAATTCGGCGGTTATCCGCTGCGTTGAGAGCAAGCGAGGTATAGTAGAACGCAGGACTGGAATCAAGTGCAATGGCTGGGATTGTTACGGAAGAACAGGTTGCGTTTCCGCAATCTGCAAATTTAAGCCGAGCAAGAGAGGCATTGTTATAACTTATCTGGGGGAACCCATCTGGCGGATAAATAATGAGGGAGTTCCCAAATCCGGTAATACCTGCACTATCAACCACTCTACAGCTCCAATTGGTATTCCCCCCTCCGCAGCCGGTACCCGCACCCGGTGAGACTTGTTTTGCAACTTTAAGATCGCCGTTCGTCACATCCTGATACGCAATCACGGGAAAACCGTCTGATGGGACACCAATAGAGGTGTATTGACCGATATTTCCACCTATGTCGACGCTGGTGATCACGACGCCGGGTAGCGGAGGAGAAAACACAACATGCCTCAGTTCATACGCACGCTTAAGGCCCCTGAAACTGCCGATCGCGACAACTTTCGTTGTGGTAGGCGGGCCCGGCTCTGTTTGTGCGCTCACGATAACCGACGTACCGTTGCTTAAGGTAAGAGTTCTCGTGGGGTAGGGAGGAATCTCTCGCAGGGTATGGTAGAGCATCTTTTCGGCTCCGGCATCTGATGCATAGATTGCATAAAATGAATCGCGCGCACCCGTTGCGATTTTGAATTCCTGAATCACGGTGAACGCGAAATTCAAGGCGATCGTAAGAATCGCAGTCATAATGAGAACGGTGAGCAAGAGTGCAACTCCACGCTCTCGATATGCATCTTGGTAATATTGATTCGTCATTCTGATTTCTGGTTTTTCGGTTTATGGCGTATCTAACTCCCGCGGAGAAACGGTAAGCTGTAAATCTATAGTTTCCGGATTCCCGGGTTGCCTCGCGCCAAGTTTCAAATTGATAGTGATACGGGGTTGACGATTATCAGTCGGCACAAATGAGGCATCAGTTTGTACCCCAGTCATGAGGAATTCGAGGCGTTCCACAGAGATATCACCGGTAGAAAAGAGTGAATCGGTAAGCGCAAAAGGCGCGGTTTGACTAACTAAGATAGTCTTTGCGGCGCTATCCCAGCGATACACAAGATCGCCTCTGGTGGGATGTTTCAGTGCGATACAATTATATATAGCCGTGCTAAGTACAGTTTCATCAATATCACAGGCGGCATTCGCTACATCAATCGTGCTGGTACGAATTGATCGTCCCATGTCCTCAAACGTAAAGCGCGCGTTATCAATCTGACGTTGAAACCGCACTGCTTTTCGCTGGGCGCCGAGGGTAAGAGTAAAAATCCCTGTGCCCATACCGATGACAAGGATAAAGATAAATACCCCCAC
>CAYJUQ010000062.1:0-5012 GCA_964373425.1 uncultured Candidatus Saccharibacteria bacterium | reverse complement strand
CTTGTGAAATGGGGACCGTTAAGCCCCGGTGAAATTTCGAGAAAGCTGAATAAATCGAAGAAAAGGATCCTTGAGATTGTTGAACATCTCAAGGATTGCGGGCTTGAAATTTCCATCCCCGAAGATACGAAGCAAGTCACCTTAGAGATTAATCCCAAGGAAACATATGCACCGACGGGAGCGCATCTCCTTTTCGGTGAGCGGTTTAGATTCGGGAGTATTTCAGACACCCATGGGGGGAGCCTCCAGCAACAGCCTTCCCTGTGGGACATGGCGTATGAAATCTTCGATAAGGAAGATGTCGATTTCATTGTCCACGCGGGAGATGTTACGGACGGGTGTGGAGCGGTTGGCTATCGGGGCCACGCGAATGATGTATTCATTGCCGGGGCCGATGATCAGAAAACATATATGGTGAAACGCTATCCCCGGAGCAAGAAGGGGAAGAGGACCAAGATGATCAGCGGGAACCACGACGGATGGGCCGTTTCCGCAATCGGTTACAACATCGTACGCCATCTAAGTGAGCTGCGGGATGATATCGACTTTCTGGGGCATATGTCCGGTGTGTTTGAACACAAAGGCCTCAAATTTAAGGCGCTTCACCCCGCAGGCGGCCAGGGATATGCGAAAAGCTACAAACCACAGCGTCTGATCGAGAGCGATATCAGCAATGAGATCCTCGCGCTCACGAAGGAGTCAGACGGCATTAATGTCCTGCTCCTTGGCAACTGGCATCACTACCACTTCATCTATTACATGGGTACTTTCAGCTTTACCCTTCCTTGTCTTAAAACCTCAGATGATTTTCACGAGACACACGGTTTTGCTCCGTTTCTCGGCGTTGTCATCGTTGAACTTACTCTTGATAAAGATGGAGATATCATTGCGATTTCACCGCGCTTTATCAACCTTGCGCCGTTTGCAAAAGAACACGATTATTAAACATAAAGGCCAGATTTTTCTGGCCTTTTTCTTTTCCCACATATTGCATTATTAAAGAAGTTTCATTATACTTAAATAATCCAGCTCCTTTACAATAGCCAAGGAGTGCAAAGTGTCGAAGCGAAAGCACGGACGAGGGCGAACGCATGTAAGGCAAGCCTCAGGCCATGGCGATCTCCACCATATCATTCCCCGATCCCGTGGCGGTCCTGATGACCCAGCGAATTTATACTTTTGGTATATCATCGATGCATCTGGTGTACGAATGAAAGATCCACTTCACGAGCAAAAGCATGATGCCTGGCATACATTGGTCCATAACCTTCTTCCCGAAGAGGCAAAGGTGCTCATCCTGCAGTGGAGACGAAAAGACGGTAATCTCGACCTGCGGTATTTTCAGGCGCGAAAAGGAAAGCCGAATAAGCGTCTTATCGCTTGGCGGCTTCTCTTCGATGATATGGCGATTGACGACGTGTTAGAGTGGATTGATCGAGAGTTTATCCGAAAAGAATGGACGGGGAGGTAAGGTGCAATGAAACCAATAGATGTGCAACGGGATGATTTCACTCACGAAGTTAATCTTGAAAAGAGCGGTCCGACATTTGCGAAGCTTACACAAGAACTTGAGCGGCGGGTGATCGGCCAGCCGCGCGCGGTGCGAAGAGCCGCACGGGCCATCCTCTCTTTTATGACCAAGACGAACGATCCGAAGCGTCCGGTCGGATGCCTCCTTTTCTTGGGACCGAGCGGCGTGGGGAAAACCTACCTTGCGAAAGAACTTGCGCACGTATGGATCGGCGATTCAGAAGCAGGGCTCGACCCCTTCGTGTTTATCGACTGTACAAGTCTCTCTCTCGAACATGAACGTACCGGGCTTACCGGTGCGCCGCCTTCCTACGTGGGGTATGATGATACGGTTCCTCTCGAGTCGCTGGGCCTTTACGATGAGAGGAAACGCGGTATTAATGAGTACATGCGTGAGCTCGAGACCCGCCTTGGGCGAACGAAGACAATGCTTGTGTGGCTCGGCGGCCTTCAGGAGAAGTCCCGGAAGCTCCTGGAATCGGTTTTGCCCTACCGGAGCGTCCTTATCCTTGATGAGTTTGAAAAGGCGCATATGAACGTCCATATCCAGCTCCTCTCAATTCTTCAAGAGGGGAAGTTGCGGCTTGCAAACGGGCATGTCGTTGATTTCACGGGGACCCTGATTGTGCTCACCTCGAACGTTGGCTCGGCGGAGGTACGAAGCTATCTTAAGGGTACCAAACACCTTGGATTTTCAATTCCTGCCAAAGAACGAATTGAAGCCGCAAACAAAAAAGATGACGAGATCTACAAAGCGGTGATTGCTGCGGTGGAGGCGCGATTCGCACACATTCCCGAGCTTTTGGGACGAATCGGGAAAAAGAACATGATCGTCTTCCATGCGCTCAAGCACGCTGATTACTTAAAGATTCTCGATCTCATGCTTGGAGATATCGCCAATCTTTTCAGTGGCGGCGCCCAAAGCCCCGGTCCCATCACCATTTCCTACACGGACGAGTTTAGGAATTTCCTTTTAGAGGAATCTGCAAGCCCCGAGTACGGCGCGAGGGCCTTGGAGAGCGCAGTCGATCGATTTGTGCGAGCGCCGATTGCAAAAGGTGTGGAGTCGGGTGAAATCCGTAAAGGTGATCAAGTTCTTCTTGATGTGAAGCACTATGAAGCAAATGAAAATGGTACTGTACGAAAGTGGGGGGATACCGTAATTTCCCGGACAGGCCGTCCGCCGAAGAATCTCCCGCGCTTTGAAGTGCGAAGCTACGATTCAAATGAGCAAGAACGCATCCGAAAAGAACTCGATCGTGAAGTGAAGCGAATCCTAAAACTCGCGGGTCTTGATGAGAATCCTTCGGAAGCACCCCAAAATCAGGGACCCGATAATTCTCCCAAGCCTCTCGCACCGCCACCCGATACACCTCCCCAAACAGGAGATGATGCGGGCGGAGACGAAGCTCCACACACTTCTTAATTTAATAATATAAGAGCTGCTTCAAAAAGCAGCTCTTTTCATATCGTGAACTTGCAAAAGGCAAGGATAGTTTTACAATAAGAAACATACTTTCCACACATGTTTATCGAACGACTCATCGAGGAAGGATATCTTAAGACACCGCGCATTATCGATGCCTTTCGCGCGGTAAGGCGCGAGGATTTTCTGCCACCCGAGATAGCAGGTGATGCCGACCTCAATATCCCGCTTCCAATCGGTTTTGGCCAAACCATCTCACAGCCACTCACGGTTGCATTTATGTTTGAGCTTTTGGGTCCCGAGCCGGGTGATAAGGTGCTTGATATCGGCTATGGGTCTGGTTGGACCACCGCGCTTCTTGCGTACATTGTGAGTGGCGACAATGCAACTGGCCGAGTATTCGCTATAGAGCGGGTATCCGAGCTTGCCAAGTTCGGGGAAGAAAATGTTGCGAAGTACAACTTTATCAAGAAGGGGACTGTGAGCATGAAATGCGCAGACGCCACCAAAGGATGGAAAGAGGAGGCTCCGTTTCAAAAAATTATCGCAGCAGCCTCCGGCGGGAAATTGCCTCCCCCATGGAAGGAGCAACTTGGAGTAGGCGGAAGAATCGTGGCGCCGCTTTTAAACTCAATCTGGGTTTTTGACAAAAAGGAGGGGGATCGCTTTGAAGAAAAAGAGTATCCGGGCTTTGCGTTCGTCCCGCTTATTGAAGATTAACTTACGATATGCATTTCCTTATACAACGAGAACAAAAGCTTTTCATTGCGTGTGGCGCGTTTATCGCGGTTCTTCTGAGCCTGCTTTTTATTTTTGGTGCAATTATTATTCTTGGCTATTTGATTCATTCTTACGTGGGCCTAAGTCACGAAGTCCAAGAATTCGTGGTTCGTGAAGGGGAAGGTCTTGGCGAAATTGCACACGATCTTAAGGCGCAAGGCCTCATTCGCAGCACGTTTGCTTTTACGCTCTATGTGACGAACCGCCGCGGCCCAGGGCAGCTCAAGGCGGGAAATTATCTACTGACTCCTTCCATGAAAACGTATGAAATTGCGGATGCGATTCTTGGGGGGCGCGTGGTACCGGCCGACGTACGCGTTACCATCCCGGAGGGGTTCACCCTGCGAGATATCGAGGAGCGTTTACAAAGTTCGAATCTTGAATATCGAATCTCGAATATAATGGTGGGAGAGTATCAAGAACAATATACATTTCTCAAGGATGTACCGTCTGAGGCAACCCTTGAGGGGTTTCTGTTTCCCGATACGTACTTTTTTGATGAAGATGTTGCGGCGTACGATATTGCGGGGAAAATGCTCGATAATTTTGGCAGCAAGTTAACGGAGGAGATGCGTGTGGAAATTACAAGAGAGCAAAAAACCGTCTTTGCAATCATCACCATGGCATCCCTTATTGAAAAGGAAGTACGAACCATAGAGGATAAAAGAATTGTATCAGGGGTGCTTTGGAAGCGGCTTCGTATAGGCATGCCGTTCCAAGTTGATGCAACCATCACCTATATTACCGGCAAACGGACGAGTGAACTTACTCTCACCGATCTTGCAACCCCATCCCCCTATAACACTTACCTTAATAGGGGCCTACCTCCCGGCCCCATTGCTAGTCCGGGACTTGAATCAATTGAAGCCGCGATCTTGCCGCAATCATCCGACTACCTCTACTATCTTTCAAAACCGGATGGGACCACGGTATTTTCGAGGACGCTCGAAGAACATAACCGTGCAAAGCGTTTGTATCTCGAAGAATAACGAACCGTGTGCTTGACCCCGTTAGAAAATTACTTCTACCAACGCTTATCGATTAAGCACATGTGATACCGCCATAGACGACCGATGATAGCCGTTCAATTTTCTAACGGGGTTGACATTGATTTTCACTATGCTATCTTAGAGAAGAGATTCCACAGACAGCAGGCGTCCCCAGCTTAGGTTTCGGCTGCCTTCGATAAGCTCAGGCTATGAGTATTATCGAATGGAGCTTGGTCGAGGCCTCGGAGGACTTAATTTCCTGCCGAGGAATATGCATGTTTTATGTT
>CAYJUQ010000061.1:3298-5287 GCA_964373425.1 uncultured Candidatus Saccharibacteria bacterium | reverse complement strand
ATTTCGGGTGCCCAGCTCAATGCTAGAGCGCTGCTCTTATAACGCAGTGGTTCCAGGCACGCCCCGTATCAAAACTCCACATGGGCATGTAGCTCAATGGCAGAGCGCTGCTCTTATAAAGCAGTGGTTCCAGGTTCGAGCCCTGGCATGCCCACAAAGTTTTTGGTACGGGGTGAGAACTCCCGGTGCACCCACTGGGAACGACTTGTTCATTGAAATTTGAAAAGGAGTCTGAAAATGAATGTTATTGAAGTGAGCGATTTGGTGAAACGATTTGGAAAATATACTGCGGTAGACGGCATATCCTTTTCCGTAGAAGAGAATGAAATCTTCGGTTTTTTGGGACCGAACGGCGCAGGAAAGACCACCACGATCAAGATGCTCACTACCCTTCTCCGGCCAACAAGCGGAAACGCAAAAGTTGCCGGACATGATCTTCTAAGAGAGCGCGATAAGGTGCGTCAATCGATCGGGCTCATTTTTCAGGAATCCTCGCTCGATGAGAATCTTACCGCTTTTGAGAATCTTGAATTCCACGGGATTCTTTACGGCGTACCCAAGAAAGAGCGCCGGGCACGGATTCAGGAAATGCTCGAGATTGTCGAACTTACCGATTGGCGGAATAAACTTGTGAAAACCCTTTCGGGCGGCATGAAGCGGCGGCTTGAGATCGCGCGCGGTTTCATCCACGAACCGCGCATTCTCTTCTTGGACGAGCCCACACTTGGTCTCGATGTGCAGACGCGGGTACACATCTGGGAGTACATCACCAACCTCAGAAAGACGCGTCCCATCACCATTTTCCTTACCACACATTATATGGATGAAGCAGAGTATGCTGATCGCATCGCGATCATTGACCACGGTACAATCATTGCGCTCGATACCCCAAAACACTTGAAGGAAGTGGTTGGCCATGACATCGTGGCGTTCACCACGCCGTACACCGCGTTAGCTCGTGCATTTCTCACATCACGGTGGGGGATTCATGCAGAGGAATTAGAGAGAGAGCTCTGCTTTGAAGTGCCTTCAAGCGCCGCATTTATCCCGTTGCTTCTTAAAGAAGCACCGTTTCCCATCGAGGGGATCTCGTTTCGGCACCCCACTCTTGAGGACGTGTTCCTTCACTTCACGGGAAGAAACATACGGAAAGAATCAGCAGACAAACTTAGCGCCCTGCGAGAAGACGTGAGACTTAGGAGGCGACCGTGAAGAAATTTATCCAGAGCGTCGTGATTATCTGGTATCGAGAAATTTTACGGCAGTGGAGAGAGAGGACGCCGGTTATCGCAGGACTTAGTATGCCGCTCCTTTTCCTTTTTGTGTTTGGTGAGGGTATTTCTTCCTCGCTTGGAGTGTACGCGGGATTCGACTATCTCGAATTTATGTTTCCCGGCGTTATCGCGATGACGGTAATGATGACCGCGATGTTTTCTGCGATATCACTTGTCTTCGATCGGGAATTCGGGTTTCTCAAAGAGATGCTCGTTGCACCGATTCCCCGGTCTTCCATTATCCTTGGGAAAATTCTTGGTGCGAGCACGGTTGGCATTTTACAGGGACTTCTCATGCTTGCCCTTTCTCCCATTATCGGGATTGAACTTGACGCATTATTAGTTCTTAAGGTTATCGCGATCCTCTTCATCCTCGCCTTTAGCATTACGAGTCTCGGCGTTGCGATTGCATCACGAATTCAGTCGATCCAATCCTTCCAATACGTGATGCCGGTTTTCATGATGCCGCTTCTCTTTCTTTCGGGTGCCTTCTTCCCGCTTTCAAATCCTCCCGCATGGCTTGCATTTTTAAGTACGATCGATCCCCTTACATATGGTGTTGATCTCTTCCGCGGTATTTTCCTTGAGGGGACCATGCCTCCGGAAATGTTCTCTCAACTTATTCTTCACTCGTGGCAGCTTGATCTTCTCGCCATAGCCGGATTTTCAGTAGCCACTTTCGTTCTCGCAGTACTTCTCTTTCGTGATTCATAAC
>CAYJUQ010000061.1:0-3198 GCA_964373425.1 uncultured Candidatus Saccharibacteria bacterium | reverse complement strand
AACAAAAAATCCTCCCGATTTTCGAGAGGATTTTTTCTTTTTGCCACGTAACGTTATGCAGGCTGCGCCATTAACCTCTCAAATTCATCTTTCTCAATCGTTTCTTTCTCTATAAGCATTTTCGCGATCTGATCGAGTTTCCGGCGGTGTCGCGCGATGACGCGTTTTGCACGCGTATACGCATTGACAATGAATCGTTTCACTTCGTTATCGATTTTCTCGGCAATCGCTTCCGAGTAGTGGCGCTGTTCTCCGAGTTCTCTTCCTAAAAAGATGAGCTCTTCCCTATCCACATAGGTGACTGGCCCCAACCCCTTACTCATGCCGTATTCTTTAATGAGCTTACGGGCAAGCTCCGATGCCTGCCGTAAGTCGTTCGAGGCGCCGGTCGTGAGTTCATTGAAGACAAGCTTTTCTGAGGCATATCCTCCGAGCATCACGGTAAGATCATCAACGAACTCTGATTTCGAATGAAAGTGTTTATCTTCAGTGGGGAGTTTCAGCGTGTAGCCCGCGACTCGCCCACGAGAGACAATCGAAACCTTATGGACGGGGTCTGCATGGGACAACTTTGCCGCGATGAGCGCGTGTCCTGCTTCATGGTACGCCGCGATCTCCTTTTCACGTTTTGTGAGGAGGCCGCTTTTTCTCTCCGGTCCCAAGAGCACCTTTTCAATTGATTCGCGAAGCTCGGTTTCTCCGACAATCTTTTTATTGCGGCGCGCAGCGAGAATCGCTGCTTCGTTGATGAGGTTCGCAAGGTCTGCTCCTGAAAATCCGGGCGTACGTTCTGCAATTTGACGGAGGCGAACATCTTTCTCAAGCGGTTTTTCTCTCGCATGGAGTTTGATAATTTCTTCCCGATCACCAATGTCGGGGAGATCAAGGATTACTCTTCGGTCAAATCGTCCGGGCCGAAGGAGCGCAGGGTCGAGGATGTCAGGGCGGTTTGTTGCCGCCATGACAATCACGTTCGTATCACGGTCAAACCCATCCATCTCAACGAGGATTTGATTGAGTGTTTGTTCACGTTCATCATGCCCACCGCCAAGTCCCGCGCCTCGTTGCCTCCCCACAGCGTCAATCTCATCAACGAACACAATAGCAGGTGCATTCTTTTTCGCAGTCTCGAAAAGATCTCGTACCCGCGAGGCGCCCACCCCTACAAACATTTCAACAAATTCTGATCCTGAAATATGGAAGAAGGGGACGTTCGCCTCTCCGGCAACGGCCCTCGCAAGGAGTGTTTTTCCGGTGCCCGGTGCGCCCATAAGAAGCACGCCTCGAGGGATGCGCGCTCCCATATCAAGGAATTTCTTTGGACTCTTGAGGAATTCAACGATTTCCTCGAGTTCCTCTTTTGCTTCTTTTACTCCCGCGACGTCCTTAAATGTTATCTTCTCTTTCATATTGTGATGGAAGAGACGAATCCGTGCTTTCCCAAACGAGAGCGCCTGAACGGTGCCGCGCTGTGCCTGCCGGAACATCATCCACAAAAACCCGCCGATCAAAAGGAAAGGAAGAACAAAATAGAGAAAGGGGAGCACCGCGCTTATCCAGATAGAATCACGTGTGTAGGTAATGAGGAATTTTGAAAGCTGATCTGGGGTTACGCCGTAGTTTGAAAGCGTCTCTTCCAGATCGCTCTGCGGGCCTTTTGCGGTCTTCGCTTTCGCATTGTCTACAAAAATAATTTCGAGGTCATTCCCCGAAATCAATATTTCTTTCACATCACCCGCCCCGATGCTCTCTACAAGTTTCGAGATGGTGATTGTCGGCACTTTTTCAAGATAGCGTTCACCCGTGAATGCGAAAAGAGCGGCGAGCGCAAAGAATATAAAGAGCGCGATGGCGATATTTTGAACAAGGTTTTTCATGTGGGGAAAGATACCATACGTGGTGAGTAAATGCAATATCTTTCACTCACCGTATCACTGTACCGCGAAATGGTTTTCCTTCGATCGCGAGTTCCAGATTTTTGAGGCTTGTGCCGCGTACAATAAGAGCTTCAATGTGGAAGCGTTCCGCAAAGCGTGCAGCCACGGGATCAACAGGGCTTTTGAGGCCCGGTGTCCATTTCCCCGGGATTAACGATCGGTAGTCGTGCCAGGAGAGCGTACGAATTGGCTTTGCGTTTTTAAAGCGCATGTGATCTTTTGTATAGACGAATGGCGGGTGGCCCGCAACGATTATACGTTTTACTCCGAAGCGTTTCGCAAGAACCATAGCGATGTAATCCGTTGACCAGCCCGGCTTCCAGCCAGATGCGATGAGAAGGCTCTTTTTGCCGGGCCTTTCAAGTTGTTTGAAAGGATTGTCGAGCACAACCGGATACGCTTCTTTCCGAAATACCGTGCGGAGAAGGTGGGCGTTGAAACGAGTTGAGTGGACGCCGATCCAATCACGATCCTCTGCGGGCACCCGTATTATTTTTCCGAGCGCATTTTGGTAGTGGCGCGCAATGGAGCCTCCGCCAATCACCAGTATGAATTTTTTGCCCCGCAAAAGATGTTTTGAGAGGAATCGCTTCAATTTTTTAAGGAAAACGGTATTGACGCCATTCGGCACCACCACCGAACCGCCAAGCGCAATGACAATATACGAGTGTTTACGGTTGAAGGTATAGGGTTTAGGTTCTCGTTCCCTCGTTTTCATTCCGAAATTCATTGTACCACACTGTAGCAGAAATACGCAAAGAGGAAGGCCCCGATCGGTGATCGGGGCCTTTTGGTCCTTCGACAAGCTCAGGACCTTTGGCTTGGGGATACAAATTGATGTAATGGTCCGTGGACGAGGGTTACGCTTCGGAGGGAGTCTCCTCGGCGCTCTCATCCCCTTCCTCGGCGGTCGGGGCCTCTGCCTCCTCCGCGATCTCGGGGGAGGCTTCGCGGGCGCTTTGATGCGCCTCGTAGTTCGTGCGCCTTCGGAAGAGAGTGCGCAGTTCCTTCGCCGCCTTTGCGAGCGCCTCGGGATCGCCTCCCTCGGGTTCCACGATGGAGAGCTTCTCTCCGATCGCGGGAGTGAGGAGCTCCTCAAAGCGCGTCGAGAGCACGTCCCGAAGGACGAACATTCCCCTGCCGGGGAATTCGACAACTACAGAGAGGGGGCCTATCAGGTTGCCGCTCTTGTAGGGGCGTGGATTGACGAAGTGCGCAACCCCAACACCCTTCTTTCCTGCAAGACCCTCGGTGAATGAGA
>CAYJUQ010000060.1:0-5316 GCA_964373425.1 uncultured Candidatus Saccharibacteria bacterium | reverse complement strand
ACCGTGTGCGGCGTCTCCCGAGATTTATAAGAATAACTTACTTAAGTTCCGCCTCAATCATCTGCTCAAATACCGAGTATGGCTGCGCGCCTATAATTCTCTTCCCATTAATAAAGAAGGTTGGGGTGCCCGTTACACCTGCTGCCGCCGCATCGGCACTGTCTTTTGCGACCTCATCTGTATATTTTCCCGAATCAAGACAACTTGAGAATTGCCCGGCGTTAAGCCCGATTTCACCCGCCCACTTTTTCATATCGTCCACGGTAAATTGAATAGTGCCCTCCCCCTGCTTACCTTGTTCGGTAAAGATCTTGTCGTGCATTTGGCGCCACTTCCCTTGATCATCCGCGCATTCGGCGGACTCCGCTGCTTTCTGGGCAGCGGGGTGAAATGAGAGCGGGATATCGCGATAGACAAGTTTCGCTTTACCAGTCTTTATGTACTTATCTTCAATTTGTGAAAGCGTATCAGTGAAAAATCTCCTACAAAATGGGCATTGGAAATCAGAAAATTCAATGATCACCACCGGCGCATCGGCGTTGCCGATAAACGGATCGTCGTCTTCCGAAACATCTACCGGTGTTCCTGAAGGAGGGGGATTCGTTGGTGGGGTGCCCCCCGGCGGAGTAGTCGGTCCGCTACCCGTTGGCGGGGGTGTAGTGCTTGATTTGAATCCGGTGTTGCTGTAGACAATCGCAAGGCCAATGATTAAACCCGCAACGATGATCGCCGCGGGTACAGAAAGCTGTGGTAGTTGTATTTTAGAAATTGCGACTTTTGCACTCGGTTTTTCCGTTTTCTTCTCGGTTTTCTCTTCAGTCATAGTGTGAAAAAGAAATTATGATTCTATGATAGGTATGCCAAGTACTCGTGTCAAGGGCTAGTACGGGAAGGATGCCTCATTCCTTATCATCTCGGTAAGTTCTTTGCGTTTCTCCGGGAAATTCACGAGGCTTGCGCCCCTTACCTTTCCCTTTTCGAGAAAAATAGCGGCCGATCCCGTTCCATCTTCTTTTTCATGAACTACAACTTCTTTTTGCTGAGACGTGGTATCGCCGAGGAAAGTAATATCGACATCAAAAAAAGTGATGGAATAGGCAGATACCGCTTCACACGGTGTTCGCTGCCCCGCCATATTGAGCGCGGCAATGCGTCCCTGCTGCATCGCGTTTGTCCAGTTGCCAAGCGCGTGCACTTTTTCAAGTACGAGGTCATTAAACTCGGCAACATCTCCTGCGGCGAAAATATCGGGAACTGAGGTCTCAAGAAATTCATTTGTTCGGATACCCTGCTCCCCCATCCTGATACGAACATCAACGAAATCGAACGTGCGTTGAATGCCGATGCCTACCGCAACGAAGTCTGGCGAAAGTATTCGACCGCTGCGTGTCCGAATATGCATCCGGGTGCCATCTCTTTCGATCTCAGTAATTTCTTCACTATTAAAAATCTCGGCTCCTGCCCTTTGAATGAAATCCCCAATCATTCTCCCCTGTGCTTCCGGAAGTATCTGTGCAAAGTAGTAGGGCTCCCGCAAAATGACGGTAGTTTTGATCCCCTTTTTCAAGAACGATTCAATAAACTCGAGCCCAATGAAGCCGCCGCCCACCACTATCACATGCCTCGCCCCCGCCATATGTTCGCGTATCCGGTCTGCATCGTCAATGGTACGAAGTTCAAAATACTCCTCAACATTCTTGCCATTGATTTCCCATTCACGCGCACGTCCTCCTGATGCAATAAGACATTTATCGAACGTGAGCTCGGAACCGTCATCAAGAACTACCCTTTTTTCTTTTGCGTGAAGCCGTGTGACGCGCTTCCCCAAAAGGAGTTCAATCCGCTTTTCCTTATAACTTTCAAGCGTACGCAAAAAAACTCCCTCGCGTTGCACTTCGTCCCGAAGATAAAGAGGGAGTAAAATCCGAGAATAGAGCGGATGCGGTTCGTCGGAGATGATGGCAATCGTGCCCGTATCATCATGCATCCGAATTATCTCCGCGGCAGTGGTGCCCGCAATCCCCCCGCCGATAATGAGGTGGGTATAACGCCTATTCATCAAACTTCGTCAATGAGTGCATAAATCTCCTCATCGGTTACCTCAAGCTCAACTTTTGGGAGCAATGCGCCGACAGGGGCGGGGGGCGTTAGGACCTCGCCGGTTTCGGGACTGTACGTTGCGCCGTGCCAGTCGCAGACAAGCTCTTTTTGGAAATGATTGTACTGCATGGGACCGCCTTTGTGGAGACACACATTCCGATACGCAAAAAATTGATCTCCCCTTCTGATGATGACAATATTGCGGCCGCCGACAAGAAAGTTTTGCGAGGATTCGTCTTCTATCTCATTTTTTTTGCATACATATACTTTTTCCATATTTTAACGAAATTACTTGACAAATGTTTATCTAGATGCTATCATTAATACTAGTGAGGCGGGAAAGGAGGACGTGATATGCGGCACCTTAAATATTTCGCTGTCGGATTTGGAAAGCTGCTTCTCGTGTTGGGTTTTGTAGGAGCTATACTCGGCTTAATAGCAGGGTATCTCACATTGGGAGTATTCCTATTTGAAACGTTTCTACCCGACCACGTGTTTGTGCTCGGAGCACGCTGTATGGAATATTCTCACACAGAACCTGAAAAGTGTGCGAGTTATTTCGTGAACAACGGAGATCACTTCGCTGGACGAATGGTGTGGGCACTGCTACTCTTACTAGCAACTTGTATCTTCTCTTTGATTGTTTCCATCTCATATAATCTCGGCCGCAAACATTACGAGAAGTCGTAACGCTCATAGATCCGCCTGAAATGGTGGATTTTTTTTATGGATACACCTGTTTCCCATCCTCATCATACACAATAATTGCCTTGGTTGGACAAGACTGGGCAGCCATCATGATGTTTTGGATGGTATCGGCATCCGGATTTTTAATCACCGCCTTATTTTCTGAATCCAGCTCAAAGACATCGGGAGAAATCGTCACGCAACTTGCCGCGCCGATACACAAATTACGGTCAATTACGATTTTTGAGATTTTTGAAGGGAGTTTTGTCTCCATACCTATATCTTTTCATTGATTCTTTCAACCATCTCTTCAGCGTCCCGCTCGGAAAGGCCATGAATTTTCATCGCGGCGTCAATAGTATCGAACGCGTTCGCAAAACATCCCACGCAATGAAGCCCGTACTCAAGCATAATGGGAGCCGCGTGCGGCCAGAGACGCACCACTTCGCCAAGATTCATATCCCGAGTTACTTTCCTTTTTTGTTTTGTTGCGCGCTGCATGTTACTTTTTGAATCCCAATGCCCTTTTTAACGCGATGAGTGGAAGCTCTGCACATTTCATACGCGTGGGGCTTAAACTTACCCCGAGAAGCTCCACCACATCTTCAACGTTCATTTTTTCAACGCGCTTTGGGGATTTATGTTGTATCGCTTCCGTGAGGAGTGAGGCCGATGCTTGGCTGATCACGCATCCTTTCCCCTTGAATTTCACGTCCTCAATTTTCTCTTTTTCAAACGTTCCCGAAACCTCAACCCAGTCCCCGCAGAAAATATTATTCTCTTTTGCCTTAAAATCTGGGTTTTTTACCTCTCCTTGATTGCGAGGATTCTTATAGTGATCGAGTACGTGTTCGCGGTAGATGTCCATGCTTAAATTCTAAACACTAAATCCTAATTTCTAAACAAATCCTAATGACCAAAATTCGAAACTGGATTAGAATTTTTGAATTTTGGATTTTGATATTGTTTAGGATTTAGATATTAGGATTTAAGATTTCTATCAAGCTAATATTTTCTTCGCTTTGTATAACCCCTCCACCAACCTATCAATCTCTTCCTTAGTATTGTATATATAAAAACTGACGCGCGCTGATGCTTCAATGCCAAGTGCTTCGCGGTGGAGCGGCATCGTGCAGTGGTGTCCCGCACGGATCGCAATACCCTTCTCGTCTAAAAATGATGCAAGATCGTGCGAGTGGATATCACGAATATTGAATGAAATTACTCCTGTACGATTCTTTATATTTGTGGGGCCATATATCTCTATCCCGGGAAAACGAAGAAGTTTGGAGAAGGCGTATCGGGTGAGTTCCATTTCATGTTGCCGGACTTTCGCCATGCCTAATATGGTAAGGTAATCAATGGCGGCACCAAGCCCGATAACGCCTGCGATATGTTGTGTTCCCGCTTCAAATTTGTAGGGTACGTCGTTCCACCGCGCATACTTCGTCGTTACCTCGATAATCATATGACCGCCGGTAAGAAACGGTGGCATCTCTTCAAGTAATTCTTTTCGTGCCCACAGCACCCCCACTCCCGTTGGCGCGAGCATCTTATGGCCGGAAAACACATAGAAATCGCAGCCAAGTTTTTGTACATCCACGGCAAGATGCGGGACCGCTTGAGCGCCGTCAATAAGTATGGTGACGTTTTTGTTACGCGTCTTTATTTTTCTCGTGATGAGGGCAGCTGGATGAATAGTACCGAGCATATTCGATGCATGCGTGAAGGCAACAAGCTTGGTTCTCTTATCAACGAGGTGATACAATTTCGGAAGATCGAGTACGCCATGCTTCGTAATGGGTGCCACGCGAAACTGGGCACCTTTTTTCTTGCATACCTCCTGCCACGGCACAAAGTTGCTGTGGTGCTCCATGATGGTCGTCACGATATTGTCCCCCCGTTTGACATTCGCCTCGCCCCACGTGTATGCGACAAGATTCACTGATTCCGTTGTTCCTCGCGTGAATACAATTTCTTGGGGATCTTGTGCGCCTATCAAATCGGCAACTTTTGTTCTTACATGCTCATATTCTTCCGTCGCCTTCTCGCTTATCGCATACACTCCCCTATGAATATTCGCATTATAATTCTCGTAAAACTCCCGAACCTTCTCGAGCACCTGCCGGGGCTTCTGCGATGTCGAGGCGCTATCCAAAAACACCAACGGCTTTCCATTAATTTTCTTCCCCACTATCGGAAAATCTTTTTTGATACTTCTAGAACCCTGATTTTTCTTCATGAATCTCTCACTAAGCCTCGCTACCTCATTGCGAGGCCTCTTTCTTTTTCTCTTCTCTCCCACCTCCACGGAGAAGGAAATGTCAGGCATCTAATTGGGGAGTTAATTTCTTCTTTCGAAACCGTCCGCAGGAGACTGGAGAAAATTTCAGTATGGGTTTCGAAAAGCGTCTCGGAGGCCGAGCGGGCACGGTTCCCCGACTGCAGTCGGGGAGAGCGAGGCCGAGAGCCGAGTGGCGATTTCCTCGCTGGGGGAATCGACCACATCTTTTCGAAACCCATACTGAA
>CAYJUQ010000059.1:2689-5371 GCA_964373425.1 uncultured Candidatus Saccharibacteria bacterium | reverse complement strand
TCACCGTCTCAACAAGATTCGGAATGAGATCGTAGCGACGCTTCAACTGCACCTCGATATCTGACCACGCCTCGCGAACCCTATTACGGTCCCGAACAAGAATGTTATACATCCCCCCAAGCCATATAACGAGAAGCACCACAATGGCAGGAATATTGAACTGCCACTCGACGAGATTGAAAAGTCCGCTTACAAAGAGCGCACCGATTAACACGAGAATAACGAGATTCCAAATAGCCTCCATGTTGATATTATGCCGATCGCGCATCGCTCGTCACGTGTCTCAAGGGGACTCGCGACGATGCGGTCTGCGATAAGCCGTTACTACTCCCCCATACTACCACAAGAAGAGAAAACTGCCAAAACAAATGCACTTTACCCAAACACCAGCCGCATCATACGATGCGGCTGGTGTTTGTTTTTTAAATAATATTAGTAATCCATCGGCGGCATCGGCGGCATCTTTGCATCTTTCTTTTCGGGAAGTTCCGTAACGGTTGCTTCGGTGGTAAGAAGGAGTCCTGCGACAGAAACGGCGTTCTGAAGCGCGGATCGCGTTACCTTCTTCGGGTCAACAATTCCTGCCTTCACAAGGTCTTCATACTCGCCAGTTTCAGCATTAAATCCTTCTTGGCCCTTTCGTTTCTTCACCTCCTCAACGACCACCGATCCTTCCGCACCGGCGTTCTCGGCAATCTGCCGCAATGGTTCTTCAAGCGCGCGCTGGAGGATTTGAAGTCCTATACGCTCATCGCCCTTCAGTTCGTCTTTGAGTGCGTCAAGCGCCGGGAGGGTACGGATGAGCGCAACGCCTCCGCCGGCAACAATCCCTTCTTCCATCGCCGCCTTCGTTGCCTGCACCGCATCTTCTGTTCGGTGTTTCTTCTCTTTCTGTTCTACCTCGGTTGCAGCCCCCACTTTCAGTACCGCAACGCCCCCAGAGAGCTTCGCGAGCCGCTCCTGGAGTTTCTCTTTATCAAATTCAGAATCTGATTTCTCAATCTGGGTCTTAATTTGTTTGATACGCTTATCAATCGCCTCCTTGGATCCTTTCCCGCCAATGATGGTGGTGTTTTCTTTTGTCGCGACCACCTTCCGCACTTCACCAAGCATGCTGATATCGGTATTCTCAAGCTTCAGCCCCACTTCTTCTGAAATAACTCGACCACCGGTAACTGTTGCAATGTCCTCGAGCATTTCCTTCCTGCGATCGCCAAATCCCGGGGCTTTTACCGCAAGGGAGCTGAACGTGCCCTTAAGCTTGTTCACGACGAGTGTAGCGAGCGCCTCGCCCTCCACATCCTCTGCGATAATGACAAGTTCCTTTCTTCCGCCCTGCACCACTTTTTCAAGAAGTGGAAGAAGCGAATTGAGAGCTGAGATCTTTTGGTCTGTTATCAAAATGTAAGGTTCTTCGTACACCGCTTCCATTCGCTCGGGATCGGTAACCATGTAGGGAGAAATGTAGCCGCGGTCAAACTGCATACCCTCAAGAATCTCTTTCGAAAGACCGAATGTTTGTGATTCCTCAACGGTAATCACGCCGTCTTTCCCTACCTGATCCATGACTTCCGCAATGAGGTTTCCGACTTCCGCTTCCTGCGCAGAGTTTGTGGCAACCTGCGCAATCTCTTCTCGTCCCGAGATTGGCTTTGCCAGATTCTTCAACTCTTCAACCACAACTGCGGTGCCCTTCTCGATGCCTCGCTTTAACGCAAGCGGATTTGCGCCCGCGGCAACATTCTTCATGCCAAGCCGCACGAGCACTTGCGCAAGAAGTGTTGCGGTGGTCGTCCCGTCGCCCGCAACATCATTGGTTTTTTCAGCAACCTCTTTTACAAGCTGCGCGCCAAGATTTTCAGCCTTGTCCTCGAGCTCAATTTCTTTCGCAATGGTGACGCCGTCGTTCGTGATGGTGGGACTGCCAAAACCTTTATCAAGTACCACATTCCGGCCCTTGGGACCGAGGGTGATCTTTACGGCATTCGCAAGCTTATCTACTCCGCGAAGGAGGGCTCTGCGCGCCGCCTCATTGTATTTGATTTGTTTGCTCATTTTATCTGTGAGCGTAGCGAGCAGTTACAAAATGAGCGCCCCGCTCAAATTTTGCCGCCGCTATACGCTCAGAATTTCATTCGCTTTAACACATGTAAAATATCTGCAGCCTGCGTGTGGCGAGTAGCCACATCCCTTTGTGGGCGAAGCGGGCTGCTGACCGTATGCCCCGCAAAATTTGTGCGGGGTTGCCCACCTTATTATTCAAGAACTGCCAAAATATCTTCTTCTTTCGCAATGAGATACTCTTTTTCGTCGACCTTAATCTCGTCCGGCCCGTATTTCCGGAACAGCACAACATCACCCACTTTCACGCTCATGGGGATGGTGTTACCCTCATCGGTGACTCTTCCGGATCCCACTGCCACAACTTTTCCCCGTTCGGGTTTCTCTTTTTCGGCAGTATCCGGAAGCACAATACCGGCCTTCGTCATCTCCTCTCGCTCCATTGGCTCAAGGACGACACGATCGGCTAATGGTTTAATTTTCATCTATTCATATAACATGTAACAAGAAGCATGTAACAAACCGTTGAAAGAAGAAACGATTATCATTGTTGTTACATGTTGCGTGTTACATGAAAGTTAGCACTCTTACGATACGACTGCTAATACTATTCCACTCTAT
>CAYJUQ010000059.1:0-2589 GCA_964373425.1 uncultured Candidatus Saccharibacteria bacterium | reverse complement strand
GTTACATGAAAGTTAGCACTCTTACGATACGACTGCTAATACTATTCCACTCTATGTATATAGTCGAGACACAGCCTCTTGTCAAGAGTTACGTGGTATTCTTATTTTATAAAAAGCCAGACGAGGCTGGCTTATCGAAAAATATCTATGAAAGAATGGTATCGAGTTCGTTGGTATATTCCCACCAGATACTCCGGAATTTTTTGAAAATGGGGTTGTTTGCATCTTCTATCCAACGAATGTGCCCAAAAGGAGCAATAACCTCATTATCGCTAACCCAGAATAGAATTTCATCCCCCGCCTTATACATATGGCGGGAAATAATATCTTTACATGTTGCAAGTAAGAAATCGTGGGTGGTGAGAAAGATGGGCCCAAAGAAGTGTTTTCTCTTTGTATGCCAAGCACACAGTCGAATTCCGGAATTACGTTTCTCGACACTGCCATGCCAACCTTTACCCGAAAGGTGTCTTGTAACCGCCTCATGAGTTTCCGTAAATACTGCTCCCGAAACGTTTCTTTTAAGACGGTACCCGATGGGAGAGAACTTCCCTTTGGTATCCATACGTTACCCTCCTTTTTCTATTCACAGATTTGTTCGAATTTGTTCAAAAAATTTAAAGAACTCCATTCCAACTTATCATCTCACCACAAAAAGTCAATAAAAGTCCCCCCTCGTGTCGATAAAAATAAAAAAACCTCTATTTGAGGTATCTATTGAAGGGTGTCTTATGTCCCCTATTCGGCTTTCACTTTTTCAATCAGTTCCGCAACCAAAGGATGCGGCGTTGGTTCGCCGAGTTTCCGTGCCTCGGCGCGCGCTTCATTAAGCTCCTCACCCTTTCCTGTTTCTGCACGCTTATAGATTTCGAGGAGTTCTCGCGCCTGTGGTTCAAAAACTGCTTCGCTTAAATTCTCGCGTAGTCTATCCTTGTTGATAGTCGCACCATCGGAACCCTCTATAATAACGCCGGTTTCTACTAACCGATTAAGCATGGCAACTGCGCTCACCCAGTATGGCCGCTCTTCACTCTCCGGAGATATGTTTTTGGCAAGATCAAGACTATACCCCAACATATACATGTTAAGTACCTCGCGCCCCCGTTCGCCGTAAAGTTCCTCTGCGCGTCCCCCAAGCACCCCATGAAGCGAAGCATATGAAAGAAGATCAGATTTCATTTCATTGACACTGCTTTCTGTATCTTTTAAATTCTTTGCCCCCTTTGTTTCTTCCGGATGGTGTACTTGGTGCGCCCATTCGTGATCCATAATTTCGGCGTTCGCAATTTCAGAGAATTCCGGCGTATCAACAACGTCCTCCGCATCCTTCCCAAACAATTTCTTCATGGTTTCTCTTGTTGATGCACGGTTCTCAAGCTGGACATTCCGAAACATCACGCTCGTTCCCTCAAGCTCTTGTGCTTCAAACCGAACCTGCATGCCAATGCCAAAATAGCCAAGATCATCCGCAATAATCGGTTGGTTTTTCTTAATCCGATCTAGATCTCCTTCATCGAGAAGATCACCAAACTGTTCTTGGAGATGCGCGATAAATTGTTCGCGCACTAGAGCAAGGTTCTTCGCTTCCTCGCGAAGCTCTGGTGACTGCCATGAAACTCTGATCTCGGGGTCTCGCCCAAGTTTAAGGCCGCTTGCATCGGCGACATACTCATCTCCTCGCGGAAAAAGTATGAGTGGAAAATCGGGATGCTCGCTCATAAATTTCTCGAATGCGTCACGAAAGCCGCTATACCGTTGTTCCTTCCGCGGTTTTGTGAGTGGCTTTCCTTCTTTGGTCAACGGCTGATATCCTTCCTCATATAGCTTGAGATATTCAACAAACGCGTGTCCTGCATCGCCAAACACGTTGTCTGGTCCTTTTTCTGTAAGCGTTTCCCGTGTCTTTTTGATACCTTGAGCGATACGGCCCTCTTCCCGTATTGCATCCACCGGACGCTCTGGGTGGACCTCGCCCGTCATCGAACGTGCCTTAAAACGAAGGTACTCTGGGTTTCCTGATTGGAGTACGCCAAGAAGACTCGTCACCACATCACGCTGATCCGGTGTCATGCCCATGACCGTGAGGCCGCGTTCGTCAAGGCCACTTAACGCCTCGACCATCGCACGGGTCCGGCCGCGTTCAGCAACCGTTGCAAGCCCAAGCGCGGTCACCACATTTCCCTTATCTTTAAAATCAAGGCCGGAAAAACTCCGCGAGCGCGCCGCTTCAAGAAATGCCGCCGCTTCTTCCTCCGAAAGACCGTGCTTCTTGAAAACCTCGGGAAGCGCCTCACTGACACGGTCTCCAACAGCTCCTTCCACACGGCGTACTAAATCAAGGCTTGAGGTAATATCTTTTGTTGCAACCTCTGCCTTAAGGCCTCCATAGCGAAGCGCAAAATCCCGCACGAGCTCCCATCCTTTTTCGCTCCCAAACACGTGCGGCCGTTCTTTGGTGTATTCAATTGGGATATATTCTCCTCGTTCGTTCATATATGTATGCTACCTCCTAAGCGTTTTTTTTGCAAGTTTGTGTGCCGAACACTTAGCTTTGTTGTGGTCGCATGGATTCTTCAATTCTTTTTCGTT
>CAYJUQ010000058.1:0-5446 GCA_964373425.1 uncultured Candidatus Saccharibacteria bacterium | reverse complement strand
TTACTACAAAGTTTGGGCAAATGACGCGAGTGGGAATTCTGCATACCTTGGTGGGTACAGCTTCACGACGCTTACAGGAACTACGCCGACTGGCGATACGACGCCACCGGTTATCTCGAATGTTGCCGTTGGGAGTATCACATCATCATCTGCAACTGTCGGTTGGCTCACGAATGAGGCAGCATACTCGAAAGTAGAGTATGGTACGACGACCCAGTATGGAAGTTTCACTGCATGGACCACGAACGCATCGACGAGTCACTCATTCGTCCTCTCCGGCCTCCAGCCGAACACCCCCTACTACTATAAAGTTATTTCAACCGATAGCGCGGGAAATTATGGATACGCAGCAGGTACTTCATTCACCACCCTTATAAGCAATAGCACCACTCCGCCTTCAGCCGATACTGCAAAACTTGTTGGTATTGTATCCGATCCTGATGGGAAGGGGCTGCAAGGTGCGTTTGTAGTGGTGCATACCAAAGATTTTATAGTATACTTTGGCGGTACCCCCACTGCCCCAGACGGTTCCTATACCATCTCGGGTATTACTCCCGGAACCTATCTTATAGATGTGTATCCTCCAGAAGGCGCAACCGATCTTATTGCCCCATCCACTCAAGAACAACTATTTACCACAAAAGAGACGGTCACCAAAAACTTTCAATTCACGCGTATTGCGAAAACCCTGAAAGGGAGGGTGATGGCATCTGACGGGGTAGCGATTTCCGATGCCCAGGTATGGGCGTACAGCGAAACCACCAGCTCCGGCAAACAAACCGCAACCGACATGAATGGCGCCTATACCCTCGGGCTTAGGGGCGGTACATGGAATGTGAGTATTGGGCCAAAAGATCCTTCAAATGCCCGTTGGTCGTATAACCAACCGTCCCAGAAGGTAACATTTGCAGATACCGCGACCAGTGAAACCAAAACACTTGATTTCACGGTAACAAAAACGAACGCATTCGTGAGCGGGGTGATTCGACTTCCCGACGGGAAGGCTCCGGATCCAAACCGCGTATTCGTAGGCTTACGAAGTACGCTCCAGCACGATATTCCCGTCGTTCTCTCTTCGGACGGATCTTTCAATACACCAATTCCTGCCGGTTCCTACGAGATTCGTATCTGGATCGACGATCCAACGGTTGCCGCACCTCTGCTTCCGATTTTCTCGGTAGAGGCGGGAAAGACGTATAGCTTCGGCGTCATCACCCTTATCCGAGTAACTGATCATATTAAAGGGAAAATAGTCGATACGGCGGGTATCGCACTTCCGAATATTCGTCTCCACGCATGGGTTCCCGAAGGAATTGGTTTTACAGAAGCCCTTACCAACACCGTAGGGGAGTATGATCTTCTCGTAACTCCCGGCATATGGGAGGTCACGCCGAAGGTAGATGCCGCATCGAACTACACCTATAGCGATTCGAGACGCGTCACGATCACAAGCGGTGTGAGCGCAAGCGGTGTGAATTTCGTACTCACCCGTGCGGATGCGACGATCTCCGGCAGGGTGGTTGACCCACAGGGTAACGTCCTTACCGATTTTTATGGATTTGCGTATACCTTTGATCCTGTGAGTGGCAATATGGGTACCAACGGTGGTTCTGTAGAAAGGGGACTCTTCAGCTTTAAAGTTTCTGCGGGAACCTACTCCGTAACCGTCTATGCGCCCGCCGGGTCGTTCTATAGCCCTGGCGTCCCGCAGACGGTAACTGTTGCCTCGGGCGGGACCGCAAACGTCACCCTCACTCTTAAGAGAAATGATGCAGTCATCATAGGTACACTTCGTGATGCGGCCGGGAATGCCGTAACGAACGTACGCGCGGAAGTTTTTGTGAGTGGAGGAGAGGGGCTCTGGCAGAATGGCGTAGTTGATATGCTCACCGGGAAATATACCGTTCAGGTGAGTCAAGGTACATGGTATCTTGGCGCGCACGTTGATTCCTCCTCCGGCTACATTGCAGACCTTGCACCGGCTTCGATTATCGTAGTAGCCGGACAAACCCTTACCAAAGATCTTGTACTCAAAAAAGCAGGATCTACCATTGTGGCGACAGTAAAAGATCCCAATGGCAAGCTTACGCCAAATGCATGGGTTTCGGTTGACAGGATCAGTATCGCGACAGCCGATCCCACGAAACCAGAACTCTTCCGAGATGTGTTCGTGGCTGGCGGATCGACCGATGCAAACGGCAAGGTGTCGCTTCGGGTTCCTGCCGGTACCTACTATATTCATGGGTTCCTGCCCCTCGAGCAAGGATTTGTAAATCCGGAAGAGCAAAGCGTAACGGTGAGCGATGGGGGAACAGGAGAAGTCTTGCTTACCTTCAGGAAAGCAAATCTTACGATCTCCGGTCGCGTGCTCCTCAATGGGGCGGGGACCGAAGCATTCATATGGGCATGGTCAGCGAAAGGCGGGTTTGCCCAAACCCGTTCTCAAGCGACCGGCGTCTTCACGCTCTCCGTGGTGGGGGATGACACGTGGCATCTTGGCGCAGAGAAGCACGTCTTTAGTACCAATGAGCTGTATAGATCCCAAGAGGCCCTTTTGAACGTAGGAGCAACTTCAGTAAGCGGGCAAGACCTTGTACTTATAAAATCCTCTCTTACCATCCCGTCTTCAACAACAGCAACATATGATGCGGCCGCATTCCAAACAGTGGCGCTCGAAGACGGCGCAAAGATTGCAATCCCCGCGAACGCAGCCTCAACCACGGGGAATGTTACGGTAAGTATGTCGCCATCGGTAGAGCTTCCTGATCAAGGTATATCCAAGGTGGTGGGAGTGGGGTACGATATCGAAGTCCGTGACGCCTCGGGACAAATTGTGGTCAAACTGAATTCAGAAATAACGGTAACGCTTCCCTATTCGGATGTAGTCTTGAAGGAAGCGGGGGTGAGCGCAGATAGTCTTATTGTGAGTTTTTGGGATGAGACAACCTCAAGTTGGCGGCCGCTCGATAAAGTCGTGCACGATAAAGTGAATAAAGTTTTCACTGCGACCGTTGATCACCTAACCCGTTTTGCACTGGTCGCACCCGCGGTTGCAGCGGAGGCGCAGCCACAACCATCACCCGATACATCAACCCCCACGCCAGAGACTCCCGTGACTCCTGCAGTAAACCTTAGAGAAGGTGATCTTATCCGGGGGCCAGACGGCATCAAAGTCTACATTATTAATGGCAATGGCTATAAGCGTCACATTTTCAATCCCGCGGTATTCGGCATGTATGGACATCTTTCGTGGGGGAACATCAAGCGTGTGGACCAAGTGACGCTTGATTTCTACACCGTATCGGATCTCTACCGCGCTTCAAGCGACTACAAGGTCTACTCACTTGAGGAAGTGGACGAGATACAAGGCATCGCCCGCAAACGCTGGCTCAATATGAGCGCAGAAGACTTTACGGCTGTAGGGTACAGTTGGAAACAGGTATTCATAGTGAACGAACGGGAACGAGATTACTATCAAGAAGGAACCCCCATTACCCGCTAGCGCCGTTCCTGTCTGTATATCTTGCGTATGAAGGGATTGAGATCATTATTGGTGTTGGAGCGCGACGGAAGGAATGTTCCCTTCCGTCTTTTCTCATAATTCCTTACATCATCTAATGAAGACATTCGTCCCCGAACAGAAGCTTCGTAATAAGGTGATCCTTACCTTTGTGCTCCTTTCTCTTGGAATACTCTTTTCTATGGGGGCGGTGAGCGTCTACACCGTGACGCTCGTTCGAACGTTTGACGTCTCCCAGCTCGAATTGCAACTCATTGCCCAGGTTTTGCAGGAACTTGAGAAGTTTATTTTTGATATCCGCGGTCTCTTCGAGCTTCAGGTAGGATTTGAGGAACGTGCGGAGATAAGCCTCAGCGATCAAAAGTTTCTCCTCGAGCGGATGCTAGCCGGGAATAAAGCGCTTGAGAGCGTGGCGTTTTTAAATTTTGATACCGGCAGAGAAACGTTTCGTATATCACGCGAGAAAGTATTTGCAGCACACGAGCTCGGTGAGCGTGCGGGTGCCCCCGAGTATGAATCAGCTAAGATAGGGGAGGGGTATGTAAGTTCCGCGCGTTACTACAACGAAGATGTTCCTGTCGTGACCCTCGCGGCACCGGTACGGAATCGCCGGGGTGATATCATCTCAATTCTTGCGGGTGAAGTAAATCTTGCGGATTTTCAAAAAGCGGTTTCTCGCACACAGCTTGGTTCAAGCGGATACGTCTATGTTGTCGATGGAGAGAAAAATATTATCGCGCACTCACGAGGATCCACGCGTGATCCAAAGGTATTCGATGAACGTTTCCATCCGGAAGTATCCGCATTCATAGAAGACGTGCTCAAGGGAAAGATCCGTACCGGAATTGAAAAAGAAGACCGTTACGAAAGCCCGTTCGGGGCAAAGGTCATTGCGGCTGGCGAGAAGAGCGGGGCGCTTGGTTGGGGGGTGATTGCAGAATGGCCGGAAGATGATGCAATGGGCGTCATCAGCAACATGATTTTTCAAATTGTTGAGTTTTCCCTCTTTGCGTTTGCCGCAGTAATTGTGGTGAGCGTTATCTTCGTCCGCCGCATCACGAAACCCCTTCAGGAACTTATTGAAGGAGCCCACATAATCGGTAAAGGGGAGCTTGACCATCGCATTGCCGTTACCACAAAAGATGAGATAGGCGTGCTTGCGCGTTCATTTAACGAAATGGCGAGGGGACTCAAGGAAGTTGAACGACTTCGCGAGATCGAGATTCACAACAAAGCCCTTCGAGAAACCCTAAAGCGCGAACAAGAACTCTCCCAGATAAAGGACAAATTCATCTCGGTTGCATCTCACCAACTTCGTACCCCAATCTCGGTGCTTCGTTGGACCCTCGATCTTCTTGAAGAAGGGAAAAATATCACCAAGGTAACGATTCAGGACGCCCTCAAAGATATTCGTGAAAATACCCAGAAACTTGCAATTATCATTGGTGATCTTTTGACGATTTCAGAATTCGGGCTTGGCTACTACCAAAAGAAAACACCGGAGCGCGTTGTGTTAGATACCGTAATAGATGAAGTGGTGATGGAGTATAAAAAGGCCTTGGAGGCTAAAAAGATTACCCTTACCTTTTCCAAACCTTCGGCACCTGTCGCGGTTCTTGCGGATCTCAAGGGGATGAAAGAGGCAGTGAAAAATTTAATAGACAACGCGATTACCTATACGAAAGACGGCGGGAGCGTTACCGTGCGGCTCCATGAGGAAAGAGGGAATATCACGTTCACCGTGACCGATACTGGCATTGGTATTCCCGAAAAAGAAAAGAACATGGTCTTCACGCAATTTTTCCGAGCGAAAAACTCTGTTGAGCAAAAAAATGTGGGGACGGGCCTCGGGCTTAGCGTCACGAAAAACATCATCGAAGCGTATGGCGGGACGATCGGGTTTGAATCTCAAGAAGGGAAGGGGAG
>CAYJUQ010000057.1:0-5548 GCA_964373425.1 uncultured Candidatus Saccharibacteria bacterium | reverse complement strand
TATTGGTGGTAGAGGCCGATGAATACAAAGAAGCGTTTTTAAAATATGATGCGAAGGGGCTTATCATAACAAGTATTGAATACGATCACCCCGATTATTTTAAATCGTTTCGTGCGTATAAGAACGCGTTTCGAAAACTCGTGCGGAAGATTCCAAAAGACGGTTTTATTGTCGCAAACTGGGATGATCTTGTGGTACGCGAGGTAGTACGATTGGCACAGTGCAAGGTTATCAAATATGGCTCTAACAATATAGGAGAATTTCGACTACAAGTTCCCGGAGAATTTAACCAATTGAATGCGGCTGTGGCAGCAAAGACTGCAGAAGTACTCGGTGTAAAACAGAAGGTGATTAAACAGGCGCTTGCGGGTTTCCGCGGCACCGCCCGCCGTTTTGAAATTAAATCTCCGTCTAGAAACCAAAAGCCAAGAAAACTAAAAGCTATTGTTGTAGATGATTACGCGCATCACCCAACAGAAATTCAAGTAACCCTAAAAACTGCACGTGAAATGTGGCCCGAGCGGGAAATTTGGGTGATATTTCAGCCGCACACATATTCTCGTACGGAGGCATTGCTTGAAGATTTCGCAAAATCATTCAAGGATGCAGATATGGTATTCATTCTTGAAACATACGCATCGGCACGCGAGAAGCGAGGCGGGGTTGGCGCTCGCGCGCTTGCACGGGAAATTGAGAAGCATCATCCCACCGTTATGTACTATCCCTCAATCCCAGTAGTTGTGAAGGCAATACGAAAACTACTCGTCGATAAACGATTCGTGATTGGCGATACACCAGTCATCATTACTATGGGCGCAGGCGATGTGTGGGAAGTCGGCGAAAAGCTGGTATAATAGAGCTATGCCATTGGATTTCTATACACTGCTTATTCTTCTTCATGGTATCGGCGCTGTGCTTGGGGTCGGCGGCGCAACCATGAGTGACCTCATGTTTTTCAAGAGCATCCGGAATCTGAAGATTTCGAAAACAGAGCTCAAGTTTTTAGAGCTGGGATCGCTTCAGATTTGGGGTGGAGTGATTCTCTCGCTTTTCTCTGCGGCTTCATTTTGGGTGTTCTTTCCGGAGCTTGTACAAAATCCAAGGATTTATGCAAAAACTACCATATTCATCGTTATTCTCTTGAACGGCGTACTTCTCAATCTTTGGGTAACGCCGTTTTTGAGAAGACATATTGACGTCGATCTCGCAACTTCAGAAAGTTTCCGCAAATCAAAGGCACTGCTTTTTTCAAGTGGCGCTCTCTCGATTATTTCGTGGTATTACGTTTTTATTCTTGGTGCGTGGCGCGGTCTTGAGGCATCCTATACCACGTTTATAGGGATCTACGCACTTCTCATTGTTTCAGGTGTTATTGGAGCGAATATCGTGGGGAATTACAAGCTCACGCATTTTTCCAAAGACAAAAATCGTTAGGTATCGAATACACGTAAAGGAGGACGGGGCTCGCGGGTGCCGTTTTTCTTTTTGACGGGAGAGGAAACTTTGTAGTAAAATTGAATCAGTTCTTTTATAGGGAGGTACCACATGTTACGTGATTTCGTTCTCTTCCAGGATAAGCTGCTTGATGCGTTCGAAGAGATTATTGATGCATGGGATACGTACAAAGATTATCTTGATGGATTTTATGCCGCATATGATTTTCGCAGACACCTTCCATGGCTTTCAGAATCACAACACGGCTTAGGGGCGGCCCTTTCCGGAGTACTTTCCGGTTTTCACATGGATCCCCTTGGGAAAATTACAGATTCAGATGTAAAGAAATTGACGCCTCCTCCTGATTTTGCTCTTACCCTCTTTACCACCTTTGAAAATCTTCTCCAGACAAAGCCAATCATCACCTATTTTGTAGCCCATTTCATCCATAGCACGAAGAAGTTTCCGGATCTCGACGATATTACTGTTGCTGATTTGAAGAACATATTGTTACGTTGTTTCGAAGTATACGCAGTGAGGACCTCTCATGGCGTGGGTATCTCCTTGGGGCCGTGGTAACATCACCTACGTGAAAAAAGACGGTGGCTAAACCGTCTTTATTTTTGCCCCGCACATAACTTGCACCGCTTTGCGATTTTAGCACCAAAGGTGCTGGTGCAAGTTATGTGCGGGGTTTTTGACGAAATGCGTTATTTCGTAGTACAATAAAGACGAAATGACAGTTTTTTCACGAAAAATAACGGTCTTTTTCGGCTTTTTGTTAAGTCTATTTTTGCTTGTACCGATAGGCGTTTTTTCCCAAGAACTCCTCAAGACCGAGCCGCAAAAAGACGTTGATGAAAGCAAGGTTGAACTGCCGATCGAGGTTGATCCGAACGTTGTCTCAAGCTTCAATCAACTCACCCTTATTTACCCGGATACCGAGCTTCCCGTGATTCTGCCCCGTTCTATTTGGGAAAGCGATGAAACCCTTGTCAAGCTCCTTACGTGGCTCCCGGAAATCGATCATGAGCCGCCGGACTATCATCCCGTTTCCCGTATTATCGTGCATGATCTCGGTTGCCCCGCAACAAGTTTGACCTGCAACAGCGATACCATTGATCCTCGAAAGGTAATTCAAAGCGTGTATCGTTTCCATGCGGTAACGCGCGGATGGGGTGACATCGGCTATAACTATATTATTGATCGCAAGGGGAGAATCTATGAAGGACGATACGGGGGGAATGGCGTTCGGGCGGCGCACCTCTACTATGATGCAAAGTGCGATAATTTTAACCCGGGTTCTGTGGGTATTCTCCTTTTGGGAAGGTACGATACCACGCCAATGCCGGAAGTAATGCAAAAGAGCCTTGCGAGGCTCGCGAGCTGGATTTCGATTACTAATAATCTCGATCTTGAATCGCAAAGTGTGACGTCCGAGGTATGGCACAACCCAAAATTGAACGATACCTCTTCGGTTCCCACGACGTGCGATATCACGCAGGGTTCATTCAACTCTTCCTTTACTGGCCCCGTACTTTTAAGCCACGGTGATATCGAAACAGGGAACTCAGATAAGTTTGACCTGTCCTCGATCCGCACCAATGCAATAGCCCTTCTTAAATCAGTGCCGACTTATGTATACAACACCAAAGAAGAGCCAACGAAAACGTTTGCCATCAAAGAGGGTTTTCGAGAAGCGTATGTTCCGCCTCCACCCCCAACCCCTGATTCGTCGTCTTCCGGCACGACCCTGCCGGATTCGCTCCTACCAACCTCAACCCCCGAAACACTTCCCACCTCGACCACACCAATAGATTCATCAATACCGTCTACTCCCCCCGCACCAACAGTTCTTGCCGTTAATAAAAACCAACTTTACAGCTTCCCGCCGAAGACCTCCGTTTCCTTTGCCGAAAATACGCTTCTCAAATCTGATACGCGTTCCCGAATTTATGTCATTGAGAAGGGGAAGCGGCGGCTTATCGCTTCAAAAACGATTTTTGATAAGTACGGCTTTAGGTGGGAAAACGTAAAGACAGTATTCGATCGGGAACTTGCAGGTGCTCCTCTTGGACTCCCGCTTACATTCCCAGATGGTTCGCTCCTTGGTGAGACGAACGGCGATGTGTATGTGGTAAAAGAGGGTGCACTTCGTCATATCAGTTCGGCTGCGCTTTTCGCCTCATTTAATTTCACATGGAAAGGCATCATTCCTGTAACGAAAGAAGAAATTAAGGTGCATAAAATCGGCGATCCGCTTATCTTTACGGATGGTACACTTATGAAGGGGCCTGAACCCCGCGTGTATCTTGTGGAAAATAAAAAGCGCCGCCCCATTGGATCAGCTGAGCTCTTCAACCGCCTGAAGTTAAAATGGAATGGGATTAAAGTAATGCAGCGTTTCGAACTCGATCGCTACCCGCTTGGCACATTCGTCTTCTGGCCATCGGGGACGCTCATACGCAGCACAAACGATCCAAAAGTATATCTTGTTGAAGGTGGTAAGAAGCGGTGGATTACAAGTGCCGAAGAATTCAACGCGAGAAACTATTCATGGAAAAATATTATTGCGATCTCGGACACGGAACTCACCGATTACTCGGATGGGGATACGATAGGAGTGGTTGTTGCACCCACGCCGCCCGAGCCATTGCCCCAAACCGACCCAATCCCCACATCTACACCAGAGCTGATCGAAACACCGCCTGAAACAGAAAGCACTCCGCCACCTTCCGAAGAACCGTCCGTAACTCCTCCTCCTGAGGCACAAAACCAGAACCCGCCGCAAAATCTTGCGAAGGGCCCCCAAATGAGAATTGCAATCTATAACTTCTCTTTAGGGAAGAGTTTCGGTATTCGCGCGAATACACCCTACGGAGTGTATACCGCGGACGGTCTTAGGGTTTCTCACGGGGCGAATGAAGCCACAACGCTTGTTCCTGAAAAGACAAGTGAATCCTATAGATTCCAAAGCGATGATCCGGAAGCTATCTTCGAGCTTCTCTCCTACGAAGACCGGCCGAGTTGGAACACCTCGCTCAACGATAACTTCTTTCGCGGGGCAATCGAAGTGAAATACTCGACTGTTTCCGGTAGGTTCTGGGTGGTGAACGAGTTACCCATGGAAGAATATGTAAAGGGGGTGAGTGAGGCGGGGAATAGCGACACGTTGGAACATTTGAAAGTTTTTACCGTTGCATCGCGTTCCTACGCAACATACCACTTAAATCGCGGCGGGAAGCATCCGGGGGAACCATTCCATCTTAAAAATACTCCCAATGATCAAGTATATAAGGGCTATGGGTTCGAAAAGCGTGCGCCAAATTGGATCGGGGCTGTTAATGCCACAAACGGCGAGATTGGAACGTATGGGGGCAATGTGATTGTTGCGGCGTATTCATCCGGCGCGCCCGGCCCCACAAAGTCTGCATGCGATCTTTGGGGAGGGAAATTCTGTGAACCCGCATATGATTATCTTGATGGCGGAATAACTGACCCAGAAGGAACGGTGTATACCTATGCAACGTGCAGCGGCGCAAATCATTGCGTGGGGATTGATGCTGCCGGAGCGCGGAGGCTTGCCGTACTCGGAAAAACCTACTCCGATATTCTTAAATATTATTATTTCGGTGTAGAGCTTAAGAAATCCTACTAGAAATCAAAAGGGCTGTTCATCTGAACAGCCCCAAAAAGAACTTTTGTGTGTATCGGTTTCAATTAAGGTTTACGTGATGGTGAAAAAAGAGGGAGCAATTCCTTGTATTGCATCGATCACATCTTGGATTTCCTGAGATAGGAACTTTCTCTCACAATGGTTACAGTGGAACATTGTGACTCGGACAGTTCTCTCCCCGTATGGGCCACTAAATGTGATGTCGGAGAGGCCAAATCCATAATCTAATTCCTCCACGTCATAGGATCGCATATGCCGTTCTAACATTTCTGGTTTCATTATTTGCCTCCTTTCAAGGGACTAAATTTGCGGCCAATCTGTATCTATTATAGCAAATCGTTCAAAACATGTCAAGTCCTCCAAGGGTTTTTATCGTTATTCTCAATTGGAACGGCTGGAAAGACACAATCGAATGTCTCGAATCTTTGAAGAATCTTG
>CAYJUQ010000056.1:1872-5721 GCA_964373425.1 uncultured Candidatus Saccharibacteria bacterium | reverse complement strand
AACCGGGCCGTGAGCGGCAATATTGAAGAGAAGCGCGAAGGCGGAGGAATTAATTTTAAGGCGATCGATGCCATCGCCTTAAAACTTAATATAGAAATCCCTGCACGGAATATCCCCTCGCGCACATCCCTCGCGCTCAATAAGCCCCCGCTCATCTTTACTTTTTCAACGGTACGGCCGCAGGTGCTCCCCAAAGACGTTGCGCCTATTTTCCTCAATGTCTTTGATCCAGACGACGATCAGTTACAAGCGAAGTGGGAGGCGACTGCTGGACAAATCCTCCCCATTTCCCCGTTGGGACCCGCACGGTGGATCGCACCGGAAGAGATAGGTGATTACGAAGTACGCGTTTCAGTAACCGATGGGGTGGAGGGGCGAACGCCGGTGAAAGCAAGTATTTCTTTTAAGGTGCTTCCCCGTATTCCTGCCTATGTTGCGCCGGAAGAATTGCCGCAATACACCACAAAACTCGTAGGACTTGTGAAAGAGGAAGAATCGCCAGATATTTACTTTGTAAAAGTGGAGGGGGAGAAATCCTATAAACGTCTTCTGGTGAAAACTCAGGTAGTAAACTTCTATCCGCACCTTTCCGTTGATCTCATCCGGACCGTCCCCAAGGGGACGCTCGATACATTCATCTTCACATCGTGGATTCGCGGGAAAGACAAGTTTAGAGTATATGAGATCAATGCAAATGGCACAAAGCGGTGGTTGAACATGCCTTGGGAAACATTCCTTGGAAGGGGTGGGTCGGACGAAGCAATCTTTACCGTAAATGATGATGAGGTGAACTTCTATCCCTCGGGACCAGATATATTACCCTAGAAGCTTCTTAGCTTCTTAGCTTCTTAGCTTACTGCTTATTTCTCCATTTTTTCTCTAAGAAGCTAGAAAGCTAGAAAGCTAGAAAGCTAGTGAAAACTGTTGTGCTCATTGTGCTCGACGGTTGGGGTATCGGACCCAACACAAAGGCAAACCCTCTTGGGGAGGCGCGCGTACGCACGTTTGAAAAAATGGTGAGCCGCTACCCCTCATTCAGCCTTGCCGCATCCGGAATCGCCGTGGGGCTTCCGTGGGGGGAACCGGGGAATAGTGAAGCGGGACACCTCACTATAGGTGCGGGGAAAATTGTCTACCAGCACTTACCGCGCATCACCCTTGAGATACGCTCCGGGGCGTTTTTTAAAAACAGGGTGCTCGAAAACGCGCTCGCGCATGCAAAGACACATGCATCGAAACTCCACATCATGGGGCTTCTCTCATCCGGCACGGTCCATAGCTCCATGGATCATCTTTTCAGCCTTCTTGAACTTGCCGCACGCGAGAAACTCCAAAAAGAAAATTGTATTCTTCATCTTTTTACCGATGGACGTGACAGCCCCCCAACCGATGCGAAAAAATTCGTACACACTGTTCAAAAGAAAATAGAATCGTTCGGTGTCGGAGTCATCGGAAGCCTCATCGGACGATACTATGCCCTTGACCGAAACGCCCATTGGGAAAGAACCAAAAAGGCCTATACGCTCCTTACCGAAGGTCAAGGCGAGCATTTTGAAAACCCTATTACCTACCTTGAAAAAAGCTACGCAAATAATATAACCGATGAATTTATAGAGCCGGGCATTAGCCAAGGTTTTGCGCCTATCCGTGATGGAGACGCGGTCATTTTCTTTGACTATCGCGAGGATAGTACGCGCCAACTCACCAAGGCATTTGTGACCGACCCATTCCCCGCCTTCCCGCGAAGAAAATTAAACAATCTCTTTTTCGCCGCCTTTACTGAATACGAAAAGGGGCTCCCCCTGTATGTTGCCTTCCCCTCTACGAAAATTACTCATCCTCTCGGAAAGATTCTCCAGGATGCAAATGTAAAACAGTTCCGCGTTGCAGAAACCGAGAAGTACGCGCACATTACCTATTTCTTTAACGGCCTTAGAGAAACACCCTTTGATGGGGAAGAGCGAATCCTTCTTACATCACTCCCCTCCTCTCACCTTGCGGATGATCCCGCAATGCGGGCAGAAACGATAACTGAAATACTTGTTGAAAAAATAACATCGCGTAAGTACGGCTTTCTCCTCGCAAATTTTGCAAATGCAGACATGGTAGCGCACACCGGGAATTTTGAAGCGGCAAAGAAAACAATAGAGGTTCTCGATCGAAGTATTCGCACTATTTGGGATGCGATTGCTGAAGATAACGACACCTACATCCTCATTACCGGAGACCATGGAAACATCGATGAAATGCTTGATCTTGCAACGGGTGAGGTAAAGACGGAACATACGGCAAACCCAGTTCCTCTTTATATTCTTGGAAAGGAGTTTGAGGACAAATCACGCCTCCGCCCTACCACAAAAGAACAAGAACCAAAAGATCTCCTTTTCCTCGATCCCGGGAAAAAAGAACATGCGGATGGCACACTCGCAGATGTTGCGCCAACGGTGCTTGATCTCCTCGATATCCAGAAACCGGACGAGATGAGCGGAGAAAGCCTCCTTAAAAGGCTCTAGCTTTCTAGACTCTAGCTTTCTAGGTTCCGGTCTTTTTAAAAACAAAAAGGACGATCCATTCGAAAGGATCGTCCTTTTTGTTCGCCAACGCCTAGTGCCCAAGAAGCGAGAAAACTAATAAAGGAGGTTTTTATCGCGGTGTAGTTTCCTTCCAACTTGGGAGCGTTTGGTTCGCAACGGTAATGACTCTTGACCGTGATCTGGTACGGCTCGCGTTATCGGTAACGGTGAGGGTGATCACATATGTTCCCGGCGTAGCGTAGGTACGAGTAATGGTGGGGGGGGCTGAGCCGGAATCGCTCTGGGTTTCTTGATTCGCACTAGGCGTGCCCCACGTCCAGCTGGTATATCCCGTTGCCGTTTCGCTTAGGGTTACAATTGGCGTAAGGGTGAGAGTGCAGCCGATGCAATGGCGTGCAACGTTTGGGGTGATCGTAAAATTAACGTTGAGGTCGCGTAAGAGATAAAATGTCTTGGTATAGGGAGGAGGATCGCTTGTCCCGGGATCTGCGTCTTCTACGGTAAGATACATCGTGTAGGTTTCGCTTGTAAGAAGAGCGGGTGTAAATGGAGACCGCACATAATCGACTTGGTTGTAGCCCGGATCACCGGGTGCATCGCAGTCATTCTCGGGGCCGTACACGGTAAATCCGTCGCTATTTTTGATCTCGAACCGGCAACTCCGCAGATCCCCATTATCATCATGCGCCGTATAGGAAATTGAAAGTTGGTCTGGCGTGAGAGGATAGCCCCGGTAATCAGGAGGAGGGGTTGGATTCGGAGGGCTTCCGGTAATAGAACCAGTGGGAGGCGCGGTACAGCCACCAAAAGAAGTGTAAACGCCGTACGAGGGGCCGTTGAAGGAAATCCACCCAACCACATCGCCGCCCCACGCAAAACCCTCAAGTCTGCAGGTAGAACTATTGTAACTTACGCCGTACCCCGGAGATCGTAATTTCACCCAGCCGTCCCAACCGCCGCCATTCGAGAGAAATCGAGCCCAGCCAGAAAGTTCGTTGGTGGCGGTATTCAACTGTGCGGAATACGCGGGGGAGGCGGGGTATGGCCCGGAAGGATTAAAATGAAGCCAGCCAATATTTGAAGACCACGCGTAACCGGTAAGGTTGCTGATTCCGCCCACGGGATTTTCGATATTCACCCCGTAATTTGAGGTGATACAGTTTCCCCCCAATGTCGTACAATTAAAACGTATCCAGCCGATATTTGAAGACCACGCATGACCAAAGACGTTATGTTCGAGGCCGGCTTGAGTAGACGGTATATTGACTCCCCCGCCAATAAATAGAAGAAGAAGCGCGAATGATACAACAAAAAG
>CAYJUQ010000056.1:0-1772 GCA_964373425.1 uncultured Candidatus Saccharibacteria bacterium | reverse complement strand
TCCACCAGAAACCCCCAATCGGTCTCGGGCCGGGAGAGCATGACACAACGCACGTTTGGGCATTTGAGTATATAATTTTCCTGTCACTCGTTCGATAACAAAAATCAGGTACACCTGAAGTTACCGAGGGACCACACTCGTAGGCAACAGCAGATTCATTGTCTACCCCATCGTCTGTGGAAACTCTCCCGTAGGCGCTGAATAGAGCGGGGTTTGTCCAGGAAGGAAGTAAAATATGGCTTGCGTTTCCTGTTTTTATGCCTGCTCCGCCACTAGTAGTAGAATAAGCACAGCCGAAAGCTCTCTCGTTTTCAGTCCCTGAAAGAAGACTTAGGACTGTGCCAGAAAATACAAGTTGCCCCGGGCTTACGGTTGTAGTTGAGGTAATCCCAACTGGTACGGCACAAAGTATAATTTCTTTTGCCTGTGCTGGAACTGTTACCCCCGTATCACAATCATAGCACTCCCCGGTTGGAGTATTGAGTGGCACAAAAGTCCAGTCAGTGCCACCGGGCAGTGCTGTACATTCCGCGATCTGATTACTTGAATTTCTGCAAAGATAACCGGTGCTCGTGGCGGTTCCAAGACCCCCCACGCGGATACGGCCAGCTACATCAAGGTTGTCCTGCGGGCTAGAAGTGCCGATGCCGACGTTGCCGCTTCCTAAAACAGTGAGGTTCGTATCCCAACTTACGCCGTTATAATCCATAAGGTTGACCCTCCCGGAATTCCCGGCAATAAGTGTCACCTCACCCGGCCGTGCCGAACTATTCCCCCAAAATTCCACACCCGGGCCATTCGTGGCTGCGGTATTCCCGTATACCTCAAATGCGCTCGCGGTTTCCCGACCAAGGAGGCGAAGTACCGTTAAGTCCCCAGACTTTGTTTGGGCTGTTGAAGAAACATTAATGGGGGTTTCAGTGTTACAGCCCGTTGGGCCACACTCGGGTTCCGACCACGCAGCCCAGATCATCTTTACCGTGGATCCGAGAATAAGCGCGGTGATGAAAATAGCGAGATAATCGACAAATCGTCGGGTAAAAATGGTTTTGGGGAGATGCGTCATAGTATGTACATCATTAGGTTAATGATGTGGTTACTTTGGCGTAATCTCTTTCCAGGTGGGAAGTGTTTCGTTGGCAACGGTGAGGGTTTTTGTGCGTGATCCGGTGCGAGCCGCGTTATCGGTAACCGTGAGGGTAATTGCGTATGTCCCTTGTGCGGAATAAGTGCGGGTAATGGTGGGGGGTGCGGAACCGGTGCCAGTCTGTGTTGCTTGATTCGCAGAGGGCGTATTCCATGTCCAACTGGTGTATCCCGTTGCGGTTTCACTCAATGTCACGTTTGGCGTAAAAGTGATGGTGCAGCCGATGCAATGCCGTGAGACGTTTGGCGTGATGGTGAAGTCAACGCTGATATCACGAAGAATTTGGAATGTTCTCGATGCGCTCGCATCTGCGGTCCCGGGATCCGCATCCTGAACATTGAGAGTAGCGGTGTAGGCAGTCGCGCTAAGATTGCTCGGCGTGTAGGTGAATGAGCCGCCCGTGCCGCAGTTTGCCGAATGAACTTCTAGGCCATCTGATTGACGGGTGACCCGAAAGATGCAACTTACGATGTCCCCATTTGGATCTGAAGCGCTATATGGGAGAGAGACCTGACTAGGCGCGCTCTGATATCCTCTGCAATCTGGAGGCGGGGAGGGATTCGAAGGACTGCAACTCATAGAAGCAGTAGGCGGTTCGGGGCCCGCTGCCACATTTAACGTAAAT
>CAYJUQ010000055.1:0-5870 GCA_964373425.1 uncultured Candidatus Saccharibacteria bacterium | reverse complement strand
TTATCGTTTGGAAATTGGAAATTGTCCCTCGAGGTTACTCGGGATCCTGTCCTCGACTCTGAGGCTCGGACTCGAAGAGAACTTGTCGAAGGAGAAATTGGGAATCTGTTCACTGTATCTGCATGACCCCTCCGAATGGGCCTACGGTTACTTGGTGTGAGGCATTGTACGATGCAATTAATTTACCATCGATCAAAATATCAACCGGACGCGTATTGTAGCGTACGTCTCGATGCACAGAGAGGATGGTATCCGAAGGAGTCATGGAGTGGCTATGGATTTTCAATTGCTGATCAACTCCACCTACATTTACCGTACCCTGCCAATTGAACTTCCCTTGGGATATAAAATTTTGAATCGGGATATCCTGAATCACATCTGGCCCACTATACCCGGAACCCGTGAAGAAAAGTCGAAGTGTGGTGGCACTTTGGATCGACCAGCCAAGCGTAAAATGCACGTGACGGGTGTCGGTCACCCTGGTTCCTGTTGGAGATTGCGTGGGTGCGCCCGCAACCGATACCTCGCCAGAGGGGTCCACAATAACGGTACGGGTGTGAGATACGGTGGCGAGACGTAATGTGACCGATCCGCTCATTGCGGTATTCCCGGTTACGCGATCGAACACAATATCGTTCCCTCCCCCACCGAGGGTCCAACTCGATAACTCAACTTGGGCAGAAAGGGTGTGTGTTTCGTTGGTCGGGTCCGAAGGATTAAACGAGACGCCACGGAAAAGAGTGTAACTATTTGTCGCCATGTGCACTCCCCAGCTCGATGCATCTTGGGATGCAACGGTACGTGAGTGCGCAAGACGCAAAATACCGAGAAGCTCTTGCACGTCTGATTCAATGGCGGTCTCGCTCCTCAGCCCCGTACTTGAAACAAGGGTAAGAGTAATTAAGACAACAAACGTGCCGACTACGACAAGCGTCTCTATAAGGGTAAATCCATATCGTGCTCTTTGTATCGAACACATCACAATAGGAGGGAATACCGATGTATTCGATAATGAACCTAAATATTATTCATCATCGAATACATCGGTTGGATCATGGAGACGGCGAAAAAGCCAACTGCACCCCCGATAAGGAGCATAAGGACTGGCTCAATAATACTTGAAAGGTTTCGGGTAATGTTTGAAACCTCCGCTTCGTAAAAGATGGCGAGCCTCCGCATCACCTCACCGAGACTTCCGGTCTCCTCCCCTACCGCCACCATCTGGACCACAATCGGCGGCCAGAGACGGGAACTCGTTTTAAGATGGCTCGCGAGCTGTTCGCCGCGCTTCACCGCTTCAACAGAACCAAGGATCGAGTTTTGAAAGTAATGATTGGTAAGGGTCCCCGCAACAATCGAGAGCGCGCGGATGATGGGGACGCCGCTTTCTACAAGCGAGCTGAAGGTTCGAGAAAATCTTGCCGCGTTCACTTTGAGGGTGATTCCTTTAAGGAGTGGGGCGTGAAGCAAAAGCCAATCCATTGCGTACTTACCGAAACGTGTTTTGAGGATGCGACTTACAAGGAAAAATCCAAGAATGACGGCAAGAGGCAGAAAGAATTTGTATGTTGCAACGAACAGACCCACCGCGATTACAAATTTCGTGGTAATGGGTAAGGGTACATTGAGCTCTTCAAAGACTTCCGCAAGCTTTGGCACCACCATAATAAGCATGAGTGTTCCGATACCGAGCATCGCCGTAAGAATCACGGCTGGATAAATCATCGCGCCGCGGATGCGGGAGTGAAGCTCATGATCCTTCTGGAGTTGACGCGCAAGCACCTTGAGCACCTCTTCAAGCTTCCCCGACTCCTCCCCGACGCGCACCATATTCACGTAAAGATCATTGAAGATAGTGGGGTGGACCGAGAGCGAATCGGCAAATGAGGTTCCTTTTTCTACCGACTCTTGAATTGCGGCAAGCGTCTGTTTGAATAGTTGGTTCTGCGTCTCTTCTTGCAGTGCGGCAAGTGATCGAGTAAGTGACATACCCGCACCGATCATCACCGAAAGATGCCGACTAAACATCATTTTTTCAACGAGCGGTACACCAAAAAATCTTCCCATCAATGCTCCCAGTCCCCCGGCAAAACGAGGGGTTTTCGCACCCGCCTCTTTTGACGCTTCGGTAGAAATTAAGACAAAGCCCTCTTCACGTAACATCCGTGCAAGGTCGTGTGCATCACGTGCCTCCATACGCCCGGTTTTCGTCTCACCACTGTACGATTTTGCTTTATAGATATAGATGGGCATAAAAATGTATACGTGTCAGAAAAGACTAGATTCTTTTTACTCTGAAGTAACGCGGAGCACTTCCTCGATAGTGGTTACGCCTTGTACCGCCTTGATGAAACCGTCTTCAATCATAGTAAGCATACCGCCCCGTCGCGCTTCAGCCTCAATGGCATCGGGTGATGCGTTCTTGAGAATGAGGCTTCGGATCGTCTCGCTCACCTCAAGTATCTCGTAGATACCAACACGCCCGTGGTAGCCTTCCGGGCAATCGGGTGTCTCTTTGGGGCGATAAAATTGGATGGTATCCCACATGGTGCGCGGCGGTACAATCTTTTCGGCAATAAGCACCTCAAGAATCCGCTCAAGGTTCACAAGTTTCTCAAGATTTTTCCGTGCGCTCGCATCGAGCATGTATTTCTCTCGATCTTCACAGAGCCGCCGTACGAGCCGCTGCGAGATGATGATGTTAACGGTTGATGCGACGAGAAACCCCTCCACCCCCATCTCAAGTAGTCGGGGAAGTGCACCTGCCGCGCTATTTGTGTGAAGGGTCGAGAGAACGAGATGGCCGGTGAGAGCCGCGTTTACCGCAAGAGATGCGGTCTCATGATCCCGAATCTCCCCCACCATGATGATGTTGGGATCTTGCCGCACGAGCGAGCGCAGACCCGTCGCAAAAGTAAGTCCGATTTGCGGGAGAACTTGCATTTGGTTCACCCGCGGCATGCGGTATTCAATCGGATCTTCAATGGTCGAGATATTCACACCCGCTTGATTTAAAATATCAATCGCGGTGTAGAGCGTGGTGGTCTTCCCTGAACCGGTGGGGCCTGTCACAAGTATCATGCCAAGCGGTTTTTTTAAGTTCTTGTGCAGCACCTCGAGGGCCTCGCTCCTCAGCCCCAACCCTTCAAGCGTGTGCCCCTTAGAACTTTCGGGGAGGAGACGCATCACGATTTTCTCCCCATCATATACCGGAATGATGGACACACGGAAGGAAACCCTCCAATCCTCGGTTTCAACCTTGAAACGGCCGTCTTGGGGGAGCCGATGCTCATCGAGCTTCAGATTCGCAAGCACTTTGATGCGTGCGACAATTCCTTTATCAACGTTCTTGGGGAGCACCATCGCATCGTGGAGAATGCCGTCAATACGGTAACGGACAAGCACCTCCTTCTCGAGCGGCTCGATATGGATATCGCTCGCATTCTGTATCACCGCATGCTTTACAAGGGTATCAACAATACGGATAATGGGGAGTTCCTCGGCAATCTTCTTGAGATCTTCCCCCTCTTCTGTCTCTCCCTCTTCTTTCATGAACTTGATGCCTCCCGCTTCTTTCCTGATGATCTCTCCGAACTCCGCTTCAAGGCTCTTTTGGTATTGCTTAAGTGCATTCTTAATACTATCGGGTGTGGTGAGCCTTGGGAGGATCCGAAGATTCGCCTTCTTTTTCATAAATTCAATCGTCTGCAAATCTTCAGGATCAAGCATCGCGACCTCAAGTCCTTGAGTTGTTTTTTTGAAGGCGATGATGTTATTTTTGCGTGCAATGGGTTCTGGGATGATTCGCAAAATTTCAGCGGCGATTGTTTCGTTTTCAAGATTCACAAAGGGGATGCCCAAAATGTACGCTTCGAGCTTCAAAAGCTCTTCTTCCTTGATGAGCCCATCCAAGATAAGAATATCCGCGATTTTCTTCCCGGATTTTTTTGCTTTCTTTTCGGCCTTATCAAGACTCTCTAACGAGACGAGATCGGTATCGGCAAGGAATGCTTTAAGTTGTTGGTCTTCTACCCGCACGTTGATTCAATATTATTCCGCGAGAATCTGTTTTATTTTCTCGACGATCTCTGAGAGTTCGTAGTTTGCTTTGATAAGATAGGTAGTGGCCCCAAGCGTAAGTGCCCTCTCAATATCTTCAGCGCCTTCAAGATTCGTAAGAACAATGACGGGGATTGCGGTGGTCTCTGGGTTTGCCTTAAGCTCCTTTAAGACCCCAAAACCGTCTTTTTTGGGAAGGATAAGGTCAAGGAGAATAAGATCGGGGTGGTGGCTTTGCGCCATCCGAAGTCCTTCCACGCCATCACCCGCGGTGATCACCTCGTACCCTTCTTGATGGAGAACCTCACCCGCGGTTTTTTGGAGCGTGGGTTCATCTTCGACGAAAAGAATTTTTTTCATAAAACAATTGTCTACAGGCTACGGTCTACAGTCTACGGCTTTGCGTCCGGTAGTCTGTAGTCAGTAGTCTATGATCAGTTAGTTATTGGTAGTGTAAACCAAAAAGTGCTCCCCTTATTCTCTTCGGATGTGAACCCCATCTTCCCGCCAAGAGTCTCGACAATAGATTTAGATATGAAGAGACCAAGGCCGGTGCCTTTTGTCTGGTATTTAAGGGTATTATCTGCGCGGAAAAATTTTTCAAACACACGCCCTTGCTGCGCCCTTGGTATGCCAACGCCGTGATCCGTAACACGCAGTAAAAGTTCGCCCTCGCGTCGCTCGATAACAAGGCGTATCTCGCCATCCTCTTTCGTATACTTAATTGCGTTATCAATAAAATTTTCGATCACAATTTTCACCTTACTCTCATCGCCCCGGGCAAGAGGCAAGAGGTCGGGAACGTCTAGCGTGAGCTTAATATTACTCGCTTTCGCAAGAAGCGTGAAATCGTTGAGCACCGCACGCGCCGCATCATCGAGTTTAAAGGGTTTTATTGAGAACATGAGCTGGCCCGATTCGATTCTGTTCACGTTCAAAAGATCGTTCACAAGATCGATCATGCGATCATTGCTGTCTTTCAGGATTTTAAGATACTCAATTGGTTTTTCCTCGAAACGCCCTATCGTTCCGGAGAGGAGCAGCCCCAACGACCACTTCATTGCGGAGAGCGGAGAACGAAGCTGGTGAGACGCAACGCTGATGAACTCTGACTTTGCGCGGTTGAGATCCGCGATGTGCTCAAAACTCGACACCACCAAATTCCCCACTGAAAAGATCACCACGGTCACCCCCATCACGATGAAGATCAGCACCTCCGGCTCTGTGTAAAGAATGCCCACATAGTAGGTGGCAATCATAGTGAGTACGGTCACCGTCCCCATGATAATAAATAAAAACTGTGGACACTGCCAAAGGCCAACCCTATACTTCTCCTTACACTCGCTCACAAAGTGAACGCCGCCAAGGAATGAACTTGAACTGGACATGTTTTTATTATACCATATATTACTGATCTCGACCCGTAACATGTGGCCTGGAGGTTCACCCCACCGAATCTTCATATATTCGAGGAGCGAGCGGGGTGTAGTATACCGGGAGTACACGTCCTTCTCCCCCGCACCTTTATTTACGGGGCATAGTGTAATGGTAGCACGAGTCCTTTGGGAGGATTTAGTCAGAGTTCGAATCTCTGTGCCCCGACCACTCAACACGAGATGTTGAGAAACCAGAAATCCTAAATTCGAAATCCGAAACAATATCGAAATTCAAAATTTCAAACTCATATTTTGAATTTTGGTCATTTTTGCTTAGGGTTTGTTTCGAAATTCGTGCTTCGAATTTAGTGCTTTCCATCGCGTAAGACGCGATGGCCCTGCGGGTATCGTATAATGGCTATTATATCTCCCTTC
>CAYJUQ010000054.1:0-5898 GCA_964373425.1 uncultured Candidatus Saccharibacteria bacterium | reverse complement strand
CACCCCTCTCGAGAGGGGTGGGGTTGTGTATAGACACGGTTTTTTGTGGTATAATAGTAATATATCAGCTAACCGATACTTTTCCACAGTTGGTACCTCCCCCCACCGAGCAAAATCAGCAGCAATCTCAAGAGGAATTCATTCCTCTTTCAGAAGCTGCAAAACTCTCGCCATATTCCGCAGAGTATTTAAATTTACGGGCACGGCAAGGGAAGTTAAGAGCCAAAAAGATCGGCCGCGATTGGTTCACCACACGCCCATGGCTTGATGAATATGTTCGGACCGCACGGAAAGCCAAGGTTATCGAACCCATTGAAGTTTTATCTCGCGAAACCCCCGTTGCCGAGAACCGTCCTTCAATCGATTCGTCGCTTCGTATAGTAAAGGAGATTTTCAATACGCGGAGCAAGTTTTCCCTAACGCCGTTCCTGACTCCACTTTTTCTTACCTTCGTTCGTCTCCGCCGTCTCTCCCGCCTTTCTCAATTTTTTCCTCGTTTTGGAGTGGGTGATATCGTTCCTCGAACTCCAAGACGAGTTTTTATTTTCGGACTTTTAATACTCGTTCTTATCACTTCATCGTTTATCATCTTTGTTTCGGTGCAGGCGCGTCTCGAGAAAGCGAATATCTATGCGACTTCATGCGAAGGAGGGTGGGCGAGTAGCCCTTCGGCGGGTGGCGAGCCAAGCGTGAGTGCAAACGGCGATGAGCAAGAATTCACTTCAGAAAATTCTGCAAAGTACACTGCCGGAAATCTCTCGATTGATTGCGGTGGGTTTACGAACATCCCGAAGGGTCGCGTGAAATCGCGGGCATTGAAACTCTCGCTTGCGCTGATTCCCAAAAAGGAAATCAAAGAACGCATTGCACCCGCGGTGCCAATTATTGAAGAATCAGAAGAAGCGTTGCCGCCCGAAGAAGAAAAACCATCTCCAAAAAAGGAATATGCAAATCACGTTCCTCCGCGCGCATCTCTCTGGGTTGCGAATACGACGGTGAAGGCGGGTGAACAAATTCTTTTTGATGCGTCTCGATCCTCCGACGCTGATAGCGACGAGCTATTTTTCAATTGGAATTTTGGTGACGGGGGGACGAGCGCAAATGAACGCATTGCGCCGCATACCTATCAAAATCCCGGAACATACGACGTCGTGTTACTTGTCTCTGACGGCGAGCTTGAATCATACGCATTCCTTTCGATCACCGTTACCGGAGATACAGAAAAGAAAGAGGAGGGGAGTATACGTGAGCGACTCTTCGCAAGTATATCACAGTTCTTCACGCGGCGTACTCTTGCACAGTTAGGCGAGGAGACCCCTCCAGAAGCGCCACCGACAAGTACCGAAGAACCAGCTCCGCAAGTTCCCACGTCAACCGATGAAACTATCCCTCCACAGCCGGAACTTCCTCTCGAACCGCAAGTCGAGCCGCCAACAATCGAAGCGCCGCCGACGCCAACCGAAGAGATCACCCCTCTTCCAGAAACTCCTCTGCCACCGACCATCGAAGCGGTGCCTACTACACCTCCTGAAAAGAAGGCCGAGCCTCTTTACGGAGAAGCGGTATCGCTTCCAGAAAATCTCCTCCTCGTCTCTGTTTCCTTTGATGAAGGGAAAACATGGGAGCCGATTGGTACGGTAGACGAGATCCCATTCTCCAATGCCTCGAATGGCGGCTACCTTACATTAGATATACCTAATACTCTTTTTTCTTACGACCGGAGACTCGAGAACATGAAGGTTCGTGTGGAGGGACTTGTTGACATCGAGGGCGCGGTAGAAGTGTATCTCGATTCCGTGTGGGTGGAGCTTACGCTCACCGATCCGCGTGAGGTGTTGCTTGAAAGCGATCGTGTCGATTTCGGGCAGAATGAAAAGCCGCACTTTCGCGTTCGCGTAGAAGATCCCAAGACCATTCTTGAAACTATTCAAGACGCATTGCCACTTGTCCCGCCGCGCGAAAAAGTTGACGTGTCGCTTACATGGCAAATCCTCGATGCGTACGGGGATATAGATGAGAGAGTTCCTATTGAATTTAAATCTGTTATCGCCGTAACCGAGAATGAAGCGGAATGGGAAGTCATTGTCTCGCCCTTGAACACCTTCCGTCCCGGTCGGTATACATTCTCCATAAAAGCAGTGGATCCAGAGTGGAATGTGCTCGCCGTTGAAAAAGAATTTAATTGGGGGCTTCTTGCAATCAATAGTCCCAAGACTGTGTTTCGTCCTGCCGAAGAAGCACGGCTCGATTTCACCGTGCTTCAAGAAAACAGTGTTCGCGTCTGCGATGCGTTTCTCGTACTTACGATCACCGAGCCAGACGGGACAAGCGAGGAGCTCTCCACCGAGAGCGGGAGTATTAAGACAAATCCGAATTGCAACGCCGAGGCACGTGGCACCGAAACAATCGTACAAAAAGAATCATCAGTCCTTGCGGTTCAATCTGGAGAAGAAAACGCTGGAGCAGCTGATTACACTACTACATGGCAGGCGGGAACAGAGCCGGGAACATACGCAGTCACACTTCTTAGTCACATTATCTATGAAGATGGCCGCGAGGAGGCGCATGAAATTAAGGATACGTTTGAGGTACGTGAGGTAATACCGTTTGATATCAAACGTACTGGCCCCAGCCGGATTCTCCCGGGCACCACGCATGAGATGCGGATGCAGGTGACTCCCAGCGCCTCCTATACTGGTCCCGTCATTGAACACCTCCCGCCCGGATTTACCATTTCGGCGAGCGGCTGGCGCAGAATCCTCACCGAAGAGGACATCGGCGCGCCGTTCCTTGAGCAGGCGCCCTACGAAGCTTCGTTTATCCTCTGGAACGTCGAGCTTGAGCCGGGCGCTGCCTACGAGTTCGGGTACACCTTCACCGTGCCTGATGATGTCCCGCAGTTTTGGCTGTTGGGGCCATTGGCATTTTACAAAGATCAACAAGGGCTCGTGCAAGAAGGGATTGCGGAAGAGAGCGCGGCAACCAGCGAAATTCCGCTCGGCTTTGAAAATCCAAAGGCGCTCACCATTATTAATGAAGAAAATCTCCTCTTTGCGGAAGCGCGCTATTGGCAGTTAACCTCCGCAAAACTCACCCTCGCAAAAAAACCTAAAATTTTCATTAAAGATTTTTCTCTCTTCGGTTTTGCAGCGAAGACCAACTTTGAATTAAATGAGGAACCGAAGTTTGAGGTAGAAGCGCAGCCACTCCTTGATGTTATCACCCTGCTTCATGAGGGAAAAGCAGAAATTCTTGAGGGGGAGGAATCGGATATCAAATCGAGTGAAGATCGCGAATCTAAGCGGGGACTGTCCCCGCAAGCGGGGACAGTCCCCGCTTTGCGAGAGCTTTTTGGTGTAAAAGAAGCCCTTGCCGAGCGCAAAGAAAACGTGAGCGCGAAAGTGTTGGGACCGGACGGCGAAGATACGAATCTCTTTCCCGTCATTACCACATTTTTTGAGAATGGCGAGGAAAAGTTTTTACTCAAGCTCCCGCGGCAAGAGCGATCATTCCGACCGGGAAAATATAAAATTGAAGTAGAGCTCGAAACGCGCGATGCCATATATGTTTCAACCCAAGATTTCACATGGGGAGTTTTGGCGTTGAACGTGGATCGAACCGTATACCTCCAAGGCGAGGAAGCGTATCTCCAGATGGGGGTGCTTGATGACGGTGGGCATACGATCTGTGATGCTGATCTTGTGCTTCAGATTGCTACACCCGCGGGCGCGGTGAAAAATCTTTCAACAACCGACGGCACCATCTCGTTAAGCGGCAAATGCGGTCCCAATAATGTGGTTGACGTGCCAGACTATTTCACGCGCTATATCATCGAAGATGGAATCGGGATGTACGCGATGCGGCTTACCGCAACTATCGCAAACGGCACGCGATCCATCACCGACACGTTTGAGGTACGCGACAGCCGCCCGTTTGACGTGGCGCGGACTGGCCCCACGAGAATTTACCCGCTCGAACCCTACGAGATGAAAATGAATATTAAGGTGAATCAGGACTTTAAGGGGGAAGTAGTAGAAAAAGTACCCGAAAGTTTTGAAATCCGAAATCCGAATACCGAAATCCGAAACAAATTCGAAATTCAAAATTCAAATGATCAAAACGAAAAATTACTCGTTTGGAATGTCGATTGGAAGAAGGGCGAGACACATGAGCTAAGTTATACCTTTGACGCTCCCGACATAAGCCCCGAGTTTTACCTTCTGGGGCCGCTTGAGTTTATTGATACCAAAAATGTATTTGAGACATTAGTCGGCGCAAAAGATGCAGTTGTGTTTAAGGAAATCCGTAACTGGCAGATTGCATCAGACGTGACCGCAGGCAAATTGCGGCTCTATCTTCATGGAAAAGATGTATCGGAAGAAAACGCAACCTATAACTCCGCACTGCCCTCAGTGCTCACCGAGGGAGATACCGAGGGTTTGGGTACTGACAACTCCACCACGAACTTTACCGCAGCCCCCTGTGAAGCTGCCGGTTTCGATCAGGATACCACCGCGCGTGTGAACGAAGAAACCGCGAGCGCGCGAAGATGTGTTGCGACGTTCTACAGCCCGATTCTTGGGGCAAACATCCAGATGGATACCGCCGATACGAATTCCATTTCTTATTCGCTCTGGGCTTCTGAAGAAGGGGGCTGTACGACCTGTACGCTTGAAGCACTTCTCTACGAGTACATTGAAGGCGATAGCACCTTCGGTCTTATTGATACATCGACAAGTGCGGCAGTCACCGCTACCGCGATGACAAACTTCACCTGGTCTTCAACCCCAGATACCACAACGACCGTAGATGCGGGCAACCGGCTCGTGGTTGTTATTAATATGCAAACTGGTGCAACTCCGGACATCTCAGGAGGCACAGATACGATCAACGTTTCATTTGATCGCCCAGTGACGACGCCTGCCTACGTTGATCTCTCCTACACCCTTACCACTCAAGATAAACCAAACCTGACAGGAGCCAATGACGACGAATTCGATGAGAATGTCGAGTGTGCCTCAAGCTGTGACACGGCAACTATTGGCAGTACTCCCGCCTGGACCATTGCAACGAGTGCCGCGTCTACCACCGAGAGCGTTACCATGGGGCAAACAGGCACAAACAGTGGCAGCACCCAGTGGCTCAATATCATTGACATAAAAACTGCAGATGTTGCGGGCACCACACTTGCAGATTATACCTATGCGTATCAGGCCGCTCCCTCGGGAGACGGTGATATTACCACACAAGTAAGCTCATCGCATTCTCGGGTGCCCACCACTGATCCACGGGATTTGGCTGGGCTTGTGCTTCGCTTCTCTGCGGATACTGATTTTCTCATATTGCAAACCTATTGGGATGGTGCCGCAAGCGTGGTTGAGGTAAATGATAGCGGCACGCTGACGGGAACCACTGCAACAATAACTGGGTTTGCGAATAATGTATTATTACGTTGGACAAAGAGCGGGACAAGTTACACGGCAAAATATTGTAATTCAGCAGCGAGCGATTGCACGGTGGCGGGAAACTGGACAAACCTCGGAACCGCAATTACCAAGACCGGAACACTCGATCGCATGGGGCTTGCAAGCTATGTGGAGTGGGTGACGGGTACGAATACTCAGTATGGAGCTTCATTTGAGTGGTTTGATTCGGCCATTGTGGCTGCCGCAGCAACCATTTCCGGAACCGTATATTCTGATGAGGGGTCGACATTGATTGGGAATCCTCCTTGTGACAGTGCAACAAATGTCGTTCGGATTCGGGTGAACGGCACCGCGCAAAACGTAACAACTTCATGTACTTCAGGCGGGAGTACATATACCACATCGTTTAGTTCAACTCCTGCAAACGGCGACATCATTACCGTGTATCTTGATAACGTAACGGCGAACGCCA
>CAYJUQ010000053.1:1604-5908 GCA_964373425.1 uncultured Candidatus Saccharibacteria bacterium | reverse complement strand
TCCTTGCGATAACCTGCATCGAAGATATGCAGAAGGTTGCGAGAGATTATTTCGAGGGTTTTATCCAAAAACGAATTCAGCAGAATTTACGAGTGAAACTTCTTATTAATAGATCTCGCGAGTCACAAGCCCTCAAGGAGACAGACGTTAAGGAAGTACGAGAAACTCGTTTTGTACCTCGTGAGTATCGCTTTGATACCGCAAACTATATCTTTGGCAATAAAGTGGCACTCTTATCCCTTAAGCAAGAACCAATCGTTGCGGTGCTCATCGAAGACGAGGCAATCGCCGACACTCACCGGATGTATTTTGATTTGATTTGGAAGATGACAGGTTCCAGTTGATTGTGCGTTCATTTGTACTGGTATGAAACAAAAAATCCCGATAGGGATTTTTTGTTTCATTAGAAATCTGCGTATTTTTCTTTCTCACCCCCCAAACTTATGGAGTCTCCGTGCGGCATTAACAAAGAAGGGGATACCCAACGTCATAAATAAATGATGAAAATCTAAAGAAGGAGTGAAGTCAAAGACTCTTAAGTCGAAAAGGATGTCCCAGATAAACGAGATGTTATTAATTAGTGAAATGCCCCAAATAAATTGGAAAACAATCCCCCGGAGTCCCTTCGAACAACTTCGAAGTATTACGAGAAGGAACGCCAGAGAAAACATCCCCATGATTAATCCGAGAATAGTAAATGACCGGTACCCCAAAATTCGGACACTCTTTGGAAAGTGATATATGTCATTAACCAGAATGGGGTTTGCATGAACATAGCCTTCTTGCGAATAGAATAAATCGGTGATACCATATCCATGATGCGGATAATTGCGATTTCACTTTTGATTATGTTTTTTCTCATCGTGTTTGGCGTCATGGGGATTTTGGGCATCGGTTCTCGTGATCATGGTGAACACTATCTTTGCCCTGTTTTTGCGATGTCAGGCGGCGAGTGTCCTTCTTCTCGCAATATCTTGGCTTTTGCGACGCATCATATTTCAGGGCTCCGTTCACTTACCGAGGCCATCCCCAGCCCCGGGTTCACACTACTGGGTGTGGGCCTTTTTCTTAGTCTGGTTTTCGGGTTGGCTCTCTCGAGGACGTTTCTCTTGAATAATTTCATGTCCGGGTCACTACCTACGGCGTATGGAGAGAGACGGCGAAGTGGAAGAGTTAGTATGGGGCATCAAGAAAGAATGTTGAGGTGGCTTGCGCTTCACGAGAAACGGGATGCATGTGAAAATTTTTTGGTGCATGATTTTTTGTCGACATTTTTTCACCCACCGAATTATAGCGGAGAAGTATAAAACGAGCGATTGATAATATTCTGTTGTAATCATGCACCCGTTGGATGTATCTCGACGGGTGTTTTTGATTTTCAACAGCATACCATGAGCAAACAAGCATTCAACAATACTACCGTGCGTATCATCGGTTTTGTTTTTCTTGTCGCCCTCGGCGTTATCCTTTGGCGCGGTTCATCTGCGCCTGGCGATGCGACATTCTCTCCATCGATATATTCCGCATCAGAGCTATTACTCGGAGAGACGAGTTTTGATTTCGGAGAAATAGTAATGGGAGATGGCAGGGTTTCTCGCCGCGTTGAGCTTACCAATAATGGCGGGGATCAAGTAACGATTGAGAAGGTGTATACGTCTTGCATGTGTACGACCGCATCAATTATTACGGCCTCTGGGGAGCGATATGGCGTGTTTGGCATGCAGGGTCACGGCGGCACCGCGAAGACGAAAATAGAAATTGGCGCGGGAGAATCGGTAACACTTGAAGTCGTCTTTGATCCCGCGGCCCACGGGCCATCTGGTGTAGGCAGTATCCAGCGTTCAATTTACATCGAAACCAATTCAGCGAAATCACCGAAGCTTGAGCTTCCGTTTCAGGCAACGGTAACACGCTAGTACCATGGATATTCTTTTTAGCGCTTCAATACTCGCCGCATTTTTTGCAGGAATGGTGGCATTGTTTGCCCCTTGTTGCATTACGGTACTTTTACCCGCGTATTTGGCATCGGCATTCCGAGAGAAGAGCAACATCTTGAAAATGACATTTGTGTTTTTCTTGGGGATTTCAGTAGTTCTTATCCCTATCGGCATGGGGGCTGCGGGACTTGCCCGGATATTTCGTGAGTTCCACAGAGAAATGTATATCGTGGGCGGAGCACTCATGGTGATATTTGCACTGCTTGCGGTATCGGGGAAGGGGTTTGCATTGATTCCCATGACGAAAAGGGTGATTCCGAAGCTGAACGCACTCGACACTCAATCAGTGTTTCTTCTCGGCATATTTTCGGGTGCCGCAACATCGTGTTGTGCGCCTGTTCTTGCGGGAGCCATAACACTCGCCGTGGTATCTGGAGTATTCTGGAAAGCGTTGATCGTAACATTTGCCTATGTGTTTGGCATGACGTTTCCGCTATTTATAGCCGGCTACTTCTATGATCGATTCCACATTGAAGAATCTAAGGCTCTCAGGGGGAAGATGTTCACGATACATATTCGCGGGAACACATTCTTTGTGCATTCCACAAACCTTCTTGCGGGCGCTGTTTTTTTCGTGATGGGGGGTATCTTACTTGCCTTGGCGTTCTCCGGAAACGCATTTTGGGCGCCGTCATTTCAGGGGGACATCGCATACCTTCTGAATCGCTGGTCGCAGACTATCTTTAATGTATTCGTTGGTATACCCGATCGCATTTGGGGTAGTATAATACTTGGGGTTTTCTTTTTCTTTGTCTACCGGATAGGTTACAAAGGAAAGAATCCCCACGCATAACGTTATGGAGGAGCATACCAATCTTATAACGAACAACACATCGGAACCAAAGGATCCTCAAGAAAAGAAAAAGTATGAGATACGTGCGTGGCATTGGGTCGCCGTGGGGGTGTTCGCACTTTTCATGGTAATGCAGGTATTCGAGATTCATATCGAGGCCACACCTCGTATATGGAAAGGTAAGGGAGGAGGAGCCGCCGATGTATCAGAAGAACAGAATAAAAAGAGTGTTTTTGAAGATTATTCCATGCTCAAAAACGAGGTCATTCCCGAAGAGGGGATTACCATACCCGTTCGTTGGGGTGATCTTGGCATGCGCATGGTTGCGATGGGAGTCATTGACGAAAAAAAATTTACTGACCTTTACATTGAGCGCGGCGGACTTGGTGAAGACACGAAACGGCTTCTCTCCGATTTTCAGAATGGCGAGATCAAAATGAACGCGCAAAACTCCGGAATTATACTCAATCTTCTATGGGGGTTGGGGCTTGCAAATAAAAACCCCATTTTAGAAGAGGGTCCCATGGTGGATGCGCAATACGGAGGAGATGCGAGTCGGTTTGCATCAACCGGCGGGTGGACTCTCGCGAAAGGAAACGCAATGGATCATTACAGCAACCATCAGCTTTTGCACCTTACATCCGATCAGCAAAAGCGTGTAGAGGCGGTTTCAAGAGGAGTGTATCGGCCGTGTTGCGGCAATGCCACCTATTTTCCTGATTGCAATCATGGCATGGCGATGCTCGGACTTCTTGAACTTTTGGCCTCCCAGGGCGTGAGTGAGGAAGAAATGTATCGTGTGGCGCTAGGGGTAAATGCGTATTGGTTCCCCGATACCTATCTTACGATTGCGGCGTATTTCAAAAAGCGCGGTGTGGGCTGGCAAGACGTGGATCCCAAGGAGATTCTCGGCTCTGCATATTCGAGTGCTGCGGGGTATCGCGGGATACGTTCTCAAGTTGAACCTCCGCAAAGTAGCGGTGGCGGAGCGTGCGGCGTATAGTATAATGAGTTTTAGAGAATTCATGTAACGGTCGGATCGCGATTATCAATCTAAGGGAAGAGAATAAAATTGTATTATGGATAATTCGAGCAACAAGATGATGGAGTGGGTGTTGCGAATTGCCGTTGCCGGAGAATTTATCGGGCATGGCGTATTTGCGCTCCAGGGTAAAAAAGATTGGATTGGGTGGTTTGCTAAGTTTGGCGTATCCGATGCAGGAACCGCAACGCAATTATTGTTTCTTATCGGAATCGTAGATATTACGTTGGCAATTCTCATTCTGGTTAAGCCAGTACGCCTTGCACTTTTGTGGATGGTATTTTGGGGATTCTGGACCGCCCTCCTGCGTCCTCTTGTGGGTGAACCAATCTGGGACTTCATCGAACGATGGACTAATTGGGGTGCTCCACTTGCGCTGCTCCTCTTACGCGGGTGGCCAAAAAGCTGGCGCGAATGGTTACGATAAAGATGGAAACAAGATCATTGACCCCCTCCTCCAAAGGTGCGGGGT
>CAYJUQ010000053.1:0-1504 GCA_964373425.1 uncultured Candidatus Saccharibacteria bacterium | reverse complement strand
TTGACAATTCTTGAAAGAGGAGTATAATGAAAACATCATTAGGTCGAACTTCGCAAATGTTTCATGTCTACACGCATGAGATGCGCGAAGGAGTATTAGTAAAACGATGATAATTCTTCAATAGATAATCCTAGTTAGTAATCATTTCGTTATTAGCTATCCACTATCTCATTGAAAATTATTATTCCGTTACGTGAACGAATTTAATTCTGGTGGTGGCGGATTAGATCGCAAGATGTATCCGGCAACCTGTGCTGACTGCGGGAACCAAACCGAGGTTCCTTTCGAGCCAGATCCAAACCGACCGGTATACTGCAGAGACTGCTTCCGCAATCGAAGACCTCCACAAAGAGATTTCCGCAGATAAATCCAACACCAAACACAAAACTCTCCGCGCAAAACCGTGGAGAGTTTTGTTTTGAAATAAAAAACCGCCTTCTGGCGGATTTTTATTTTTCTTGAACGTTGAGCACCCAAAGCACAAAAGAAAGTTTTTGAAGTTCAATTTGATATGCCTCGGTCGAGAGTGAAACGTATCCTACTTGAGGTACAAGTACCGCGGCATGTTCGAGGTAGAAACGAACAAATGTCTCGACCTCTTTCTTTTTGAGTGATGCAACGTTTACGTAGATAAAGAGAGGCCGCGAAAGAGGCTGGTACTCACCGCGTTCAATTGTTTCGATACTCGGAGATACGCATCCTTGCCCGCTATCTACCTTGATGAGCCTGAGACGCTCACGATTCTCTATAAAATAGGCATACCCGAGATAACCAAGGCTATTCTTATCGCCCTCAATACCGTAGATGAGGAAGTTATCATCTTCTGAACTAGTAAAATCAGAACGGCTCGCCCCCTGCTCGCCATTGATCACTTTCGTGAAGTAATCGAATGTTCCGGAGTCAGTTCCCGGACCGTAAAGGCCGAGTGGCTTATGTGGCCATTCGGGATGAACATCGCTCCAGTACGTTACCTTACTCTCTGGCTCCCAAATCGTTTTAAGTTCTTGGGTGGTGAGACAGGAAACGAACGTATTTGACGGGTGTGTCACCATGGCGATACCGTCGAGCGCGATCTTAAGTTCAAGGTACTGAATGCCATTTTTTGCAGCACTCTCTCGTTCCGCATCGGTGATGGGACGTGAGGCGTTAATGATATCAACCTCGCCCCGTACGAGACGGCTAAACCCGCCACCGGTTCCTGAGATACCGACCGTAACACGCATCTCTGGAAAAAATGAATGAAATTCCTCAGTCACTGCTTCGGTGATGGGGTAGACGGTGCTCGATCCATCAATTTCAATGAGCGAACGTGGAGACCATACACATGCTGCAGTAGATAATGCAAGCGTTCCTATAATGAACGTGAGGACACTTCCACATATCCTCGGTCGATTCATAGAGTATCCTTCTTTCTTTTTTTTACAATGTGCCTTTCCGTTATAACGAAGGGGTACTCCTCCGTCAAGGATATTGTCTGATTGTTTTTGTATGCTATACTACCGGT
>CAYJUQ010000052.1:0-6011 GCA_964373425.1 uncultured Candidatus Saccharibacteria bacterium | reverse complement strand
ATCTTCGTCTTGAATCCCGCGGAAACGCTTCAGAAAGGCAGAGACTCCCAGCGAATCTCAGACTTTGCAACGGTAAACTCGGCATTAGCGCTCCTCCTTACGACGAAATCTGACATCACGCAGGCCAATCTTTGTACGCTCACCAGTACGCTCTATGTGAGTATCCCCTCAAGTACCGCAAGTCTGACTGGTTGTACGCTACCGGCTACGCACACTGCGTGGGGTCAGAAAGCAACGCAGGCCGCTCTCTTCCCGGTTGATGGTACTGGATGGATCCCGGTAGATCTGAAGACGAATATCGCGGGTGGTTCTCCTATTGCGACAATGCCCGTAGATCCAAGTAATACTGTCGCAAAGGGTGCAAGCGCAACGTGCCCCGATGACAATGTTGATCGTGCTCTGCGAGACTTCTATTACGCGTATTCCTGTTCGACGAGCCTTACCTGGGAGATAAGTGGGGCACTCGAGAGCTCACAGTTCGCCGATGACACGAAGGAGAACCGTGATGGGAATGACGGCGGGAGCAGCGCGAAACGCTTCGAGGTAGGGACAGATATGGCCATTATTGGCGCGGTAGGGGGTAACTAACCGTTGGAAATTCGGAAATGTGTGTAAAAACAGCCCCGAGCATTATCGAGGGGCTGTTTTGTTTATCCTGAGCTTGCGTCTACCAAGTATATCGAAGTATCGAAGGGTTTTCACAAGACCACAGGAAAATGGTACAATAGGAAGGGTGAAATCATGCACAGTCCCCTCCTCCTCAACAATATCAATAATTTCTTCATCTACGGCCCGTGGCTCGTGACTCTTGGGGTGCTCGCCTTTTTTCTTTTCGAGGTGCACCTAAAACAGAAGGTGAACCGCAGGCATCTCATGATCGGCATCGCGATTGTGGCGGGCGTCTTACTGATACTTGCTATTACCAAAACCGCTTTCCAGTACTATGTATGGAAAACCGGCGGCCCCCTTACCCAAGCGTTCCTCCCCCCCACCAATCCCATAAGCTACTTTGTGCAATATGCACTCTGGCGTTTCTGGGCCCCTTCGCTTGCGACACTCTTTGCAAGCCTTGTCTATGGACTTACGATATACTTCGTGAGGCGCGCCAACCCCCGCCTCTTCTTCGAGGGAGAAGAACTTCTCGCCGCGCTCGCCATCCTCGTGGTGGGTTGGCCAATCCTCATTTTTTACACCGTCCTCCTTCTTGGACTTCTGCTTGCCGCGTCGCTCTATTCTTCGCTGAAAAAAGTGCAGTACACCGCGTTCATCTTCGCCTGGCTCCCCCTCGCGCTCATATCCATACTTATTGGGAAGAAAATCATTATCGCCATTGGCTGGGGCGCACTTTTCATCAGTGGCTCGTAGGAGGGTTCGTCCAAAATTTCAAGCCTTCAGGCGAAGCACACCGAGCACTCAAATTATTCTTGATAATTTGAGTGCTCGGTGCTCAATTTTGCAGCCAATCGGGCTGCGCGAGTGTTTGCCCTCTTGGGCAAAAAATTGGCATGCATATTCCCGAACAAATATTTAAAAAACTTCTCCTCGGGGCCGGTGTGATTACCGAAGAGCAGTTTGCGAGCGCGAAAGAAGATGCGGGGCGTTCAGGAAGGATGATTGAGAACGTCCTTGTGGGGAGGGGCGACATTCCCGAAACGTACCTTGTCGAGCTCCTCGCTCCCCACTTTCGCGTAGAGGTGATGGACCTGCGAAGCATTGCGGTTCCTGAACGGATACTCAAATTAATTCCTGAAAATATTGCCAAGGAACGCGGCGTCGCGGTATTTGATCTCGACGAAAAGCGCCGCATCGCGAAGGTTGCAATGCTTGACCCGGGAGATCTTGAAGCGATTGAATTTCTTAAATCGAAACTTGGCGTCGAGGTAAAACCTTATATCACCACCTTAACCAGCCTCAAATTCGCCTACCAGCAATACGAGCTTGCGGTTTCAGAAGAATTCACGAAAATCATCGAAGAAAATATCAAGCGGGCGCAGGCAGAAGGAGGGCTTGATCTTACGAAAATGGCAAAAGAGGTGCAGGTGGCAAATCTCATCGATAGATTTATCGCGAATGCCCTCGCGCTTAACGCTTCAGACATTCATTTCGAGCCGCAAACGAACGATCTTTTAATACGCTATCGCACCGAGGGGATATTGAGAGAGGTGTTGCGTCTCCCGAAAATTATCCATCCCCTGATTGCCGCCCGCATCAAGATTATGGCAAATCTCCAGATTGATGAGCACCGCGTCCCGCAAGACGGAAGAACGAAATTCGTGGGGGAAGATCAGTCAGTTGACATACGCGTTGCGATCATCCCCACACTCCACGGCGAGAAGATCGCCATGCGGCTTTTGAAAGAAGCTGCCCGTCCCTTAAGCCTTCGCGAAATTGGGTTCATGCCGCGTGATCTTGCCATTATGGAGGGAGAGATCAAAAAGACGCTCGGCATGATCCTCTCGACAGGCCCCACAGGATCGGGGAAAACAACCACGCTCTACGCTATTCTCCACCTTTTAAATAAACCATCGGTGAATATTGTCACCATTGAAGATCCGATTGAGTATGATATCCCGGGCGTCAACCAAACCCAGATTAACCCCAAGGCGGGTGTTACCTTCGGAACGGGGCTTCGCGCAATTGTGCGGCAAGACCCCGATATCGTCATGGTGGGTGAGATTCGTGATAACGAAACGGTCTCCATCTCGATAAACGCCGCGCTCACCGGACACCTCGTCCTCTCCACACTCCACACAAACGATGCCCCCACCGCTATCCCCCGACTCATCGACATGGAAGCAGAACCATTCCTTATCGCTTCTACCCTCAACGTAGTCATAGGACAGCGACTTGTAAGACGCATCTGCCAAAACTGCGTGGAAAGCTATCCTATTACAAACGAGGTGATTGGGGTCATCAAAACCCAGCTAAGCCAAGAGGAGCTTTCGCGAATCGAACTTCCCAAACGCATTTTCAAGGGAAGGGGGTGTAACGTGTGCAACCTTTCGGGATACCGCGGGCTCATCGCAATCTTTGAAGTGCTCAAAGTAAGCGAGGGGATTAAAAATCTTATCGTAGAACGTGCGCCTGCGCTCAAAATTAAGCAAGCGGCAATTAAAGAGGGGTTGACAACGATGTTTGGGGATGGACTCCTCAAGGCAGAAAGTGGTATCACGACCATAGATGAGGTCCTTCGTGTGGTTCGTGCCTAATAGTAAATCCCGCTTAATAATACCAATGACCAATCGATTCCTTGATTCATGATTCTTAATTCATAATTCACGTTCATGCGGTTTACATTCCAGGCAACCGATCAAGTAGGAGAAATTATTCGGGGAGAGATGGATGCCCCGGATAAAGATTTTGTATTCAACGCGCTTACCAAGCGCGGCCTCACGCCCATTGTGATAAAACCGATGACCTCCGGCGGAGGACTACTCAAAAAGGGCGGGAGAATTGAACTTGGGAAACTCTCTGCACTCGATAAGATACTGCTGGTGAAGCGCCTTGCGGCGGTGCTCCGCGCGGGGATTCCGGTTGTAGAATCAATCGAAATTATCGGATCCGACACAAAACCCGGAAGGCTCCGCAACATTCTCATCAGCCTCAAAGCTTCACTCGAACGAGGTGAGACACTTGCTGCGGGATTTACCGAATTCCCAAAAGAATTTTCCTCTGTTTTCATTGGTCTCATCAAAGCCGGGGAAAATTCGGGGTCACTCGATAAAAATCTGGAAACGCTCGCAAGCTATCTCAAACGCGACTACGAGGTAAAACGGAACCTCAAATCAGCGATGTTCTACCCTACTATTCTTCTTACAACAAGCATCATTATTGTGGTCATCATGGTGGTTTTCGTACTCCCAAGAATCACCAAAGCGTTCGAAACAAGCGGCATCCCCCTCCCCTTCATCACCCGTATGTTCCTCACGGTATCCAGTATCGTCTCCGGTAACCCCATCGCGGTAATCGGCACATTCTTTGCGGCGGTGATCGGATTTTTTCTCTTCATGAGATCCGCGCCCGGTAAACGCATCGTGAGCGTCCTCTCGATGCGCCTCCCCGTAATTTCTGGTGTCATCAAACAGCTGGCGCTCTCGCGATTTGCGGATATCCTCTCCAGCCTCCTTTCAAGCGGTCTTGCCGCTATCGAAGCACTGGAGATTACCGCGAAGTCCATTGGAAATCTCACGTATGAACGCGAGATCGAAAAGGCGAAAGAAAACGTGAAACGGGGAATTCCGATCGGGGAATCACTCAAGGGCAAGCCCAATCTCTTCCCGAACGTCCTTGTGTCTATGGTGACGATTGGAGAAAAAAGCGGGACGCTTGATGAAACACTGAAGACACTCGGTGAATTCTATCAGGAAGAGGTGGACCGCCTGATCAAAAACGCGCTCACCCTGATTGAGCCGCTCATGCTCCTTGTGATGGGTGGTGTTGTTGCGTTCATTGCAATCTCTATCCTCCTTCCTATCTATCAACTCATCGGCGCTTTCTCGTAATACGAAGAATCAAGAATCAAGAATCAAGAATCAAGAATTATGGGAACGATACGTAGCCCCTTCGGAATTACTGTCGAGGGCGCCATGATTCTTAATTCATGATTCATGATGCTCGAAAGGGAGGACTCTCCCTCATCGAACTCCTTATCTCTGTCGCGCTCCTCATGATTCTTGCGGCGCTCCTCTTCCCGTTCTTTGGAAACTTCAGGCGCGCAAAAGAGCTCGATGAAACTGCTCGCGAGGTGGTCTTCCTTCTCCGCAGAGCCCAGGCGCTTGCAGAGAATAACGCGAGCTCAACAGAATGGGGAGTTCACTTTGAAAACCCAACATCAAGCCCGCCATTCTATTCGCTCATCAGTATCACCACCCCCACCACTACAGAGGAAATCCACTACCTACCGCAATCGCTTGACTTTACCGATCCTGCTGACGGCGCGGGTCGGAATATTGTTTTTACGAAAGGGGGGGGTAAAAACAAAATTGGTGTAGATGAAACGATGGTCCTTACCGACAAAGCAGGAAACCAAAAAAAGGGAGTAGTAATTACAAAAGAAGGGAGAATCGAACTTGGTAGGTTTCAAACTATACAAGAGGGCTCGACCACAACTGTCCCAGATAACTCCCTCAATAAGGTATCCCCCACTACGAACTACAGTGGTGCGGTAGCATACCTTGCGAGAGGTAATGGGTCCGATGTAATGCGTCAAGTAGTTACCTTTGACACAAAGACCTATATTCCCGCGGGATCGACTGTCACTTCCGCAACACTCAAACTTTATGTGTATGGTTATGCCGAATCGCCGGCGCCGGGTACCACAAGCCCATTTAGCCAGCCAATATTGGCCTGTAAACTGACACGTCCTCTTTGGAATGAGACCGCATCGAACTGGAATGTATGGAATACTGGTCAAAGCTGGACAACAGTAGGGGGAGACTATGTAACCAGCTCTCCTTCCTGCGGAACGGGCACCACCCCCACCGTCATAAATAATTGGTTCGCCATTAATATCACTTCGCTTGTCCAAGATGCAGTGACTAACAATATTAATACCCATCTTCTCGTACGCTTCCAAACGGAAACAATCACAGATTCGAACGAATATCTTTATTCATGGGCAAGTGAGTACGCCACTAATGTCACGTTGCGCCCAAAGCTCGAAATTATATATTAGTAATGTTATATTATGGTATACTTGAAGAAACTATATGAAGCAGAAAACCAACCTCTCGCCTCTAAAACCTAAAACCCCTAACCTAAAACCTCATGTGCGGGGCCAATCCCTCATCGAAATTTTGATTGCCCTCACCCTTGTTGCTATTGTCGCAACGATGGTGATTGTATTTGTGCAAACCGGGCTTCGATCAACAAAAGTATCTGGAGAAAAAACAAGATCAGCAGAACTTGCGCAAGAAACCATGGAAATCACACGATCCATCGCCCAGTGCGATTGGACCGAGGTGTGTGATAACGCATACAGTAAATGTAAAATTCAGTCTGGTACGCCCTAT
>CAYJUQ010000051.1:0-6037 GCA_964373425.1 uncultured Candidatus Saccharibacteria bacterium | reverse complement strand
TTGCTCATCCTTATTGCTTCACGGGTTCCAGAAGACATAAAAGATATGCTTTACCGTCGTGACAAGAGCCAAAAGAGATTAACGGATGAAGTCGCAAAGACCAACATTCACGAGATTCTGAAGAGAGCCGGAAAAAGATACTTCGCCCTAAGTCCCAGGTGGAAGGATGAAGACGAAACAGAAATCATTTTCTGGCTTAATCCGGTGGAACAACAAGCTAACAACTACGGATGGTTCACGATACAAGATTTGATTGATTGGGCTCAGGATAAGGGACTAATACCAAAAAAGAGGGGATAACCATTCTATAGTCAAAAAAGCCAGCGCTCGCTGGCTTTCTGTTTTCATGGTAAGATAAAAGATGGGTTGGTATTTATTATAGAAACCCAGGCGTTTTTTCTGACCTTGATATAAACCATGAATAAGACTCTTTCGTATTTTCTCAAGCTTCGAAAACTTCCCATTCAATCACGAGAAGATTATTTCCGGCACATGGACCGGATTTTTGAATTGGTTACCCTCGCAGTCGCGCTTATTGTGATCATCTCCGGAAGTACCGTCTATCGCGCCCACACCGATCTCCTTGCGGCCTACACCCTCTCTTTTATGGCAGTCCTTACCGCCTTCCTTTTCTATCGCGTCCTACCCCATGAAGGGGTGCTTTTCAAATCAATTCGTTTCTCATTCGAGGATCGGGCTGCGGTGATCGCGGCAACCTATCTCACCGCGACAAGTTTTCTTGTATTTTTCTCGGGGGGTCTCGAGAGCCCCTATTTTTTCATATACTACGTGATTCTCGTGGGTGCGGCAGTAGTGCTTGAACCCGCGCAGCTCATTTTTGGAATACTCTTTGCGATTCTTTTCATTCTTCTTATCGGACTCTTTCACGATCAGTATGTGCTCTCGCTCATTTTGCATCAGATTATCGGCATCACGATTATTAGCCTCTTTGTCTTATGGCTTTCTGACATCATTAAGTCGCAACGCGATACACAGAAGGATTCAAATATACAACTTGAACGGTTGAATCAACTAAAAACCGATTTCATCTCGCTTATGCTCCATCAGGTTCGAAATCCCCTCACCGCACTTCGTTGGTTTCTCCTCGATACGTTCTCGCAGTCAAGTCAATTCGATGAGAAACAAAAGGCGTTTTTCCACAACGTCTACGAGCAGATAATGAAACTTATCCTTCTTGTAAATAACCTCCGCGATCTTGCACAAATTGAGATCGTGCATCCCGGCGAAGAGCATCAGCCACTCGATCTTGTGAAGGTAACCGAGGATGTAATCCAGGGGTTCACTACCCTTCTTATCGCGCGGCGCATAAAACTGCATTTTGAAAAGCCCTTCGAGGGTTCTCTATTTTTTAAGGCGGATCCTGAGGGGATGTTTCACATTATTCAAAATCTTATCTCCAATGCGATTTTTTATAACCGTAAAGACGGTGACGTCATCGTGAAGCTTCTCCGTAGGCCCCACGAGATTGTCTTTTCGGTTGAGGATTCGGGCATAGGGATACGAGAGGAAGATAAGCCGAGCATCTTCACAAAATTTTTCAGAGGCGAAGATGCGAAGTCTCTCGATGCCTCAAGCACCGGCCTCGGCCTTTATCTTACGAAAGTGATGATTGAATCCTACGGAGGAAAGGTTGGATTTGATAGCGAGTATAAAAAGGGATCTACATTTTATTTTACCCTTCCTCTCAAAGAAGATGCGCATGCGTAAATCCCACATTCTTATTTTCCTCACCTCGCTTTTTATAGTTGGCATACTTGCCGGCTATTTTTGGCTTGGCGGACGAATTAACCTCACGCCAGTACTTCTTCCACCACCGGGAGATATCAGCTCAAAAATTGAAGACCGCATTCAAGATACCGACACTCCATCTCGAGTGGGGGATGCCGTGGATTTCCCGCTTTACCTCCCCGAAGGATTTGCGATACGAATTTTTGCAAAGAATCTTGGGCCGGTGCGGGTGCTTGCATGGGATCCAAACGGAACGCTTCTTGCAAGCATCACGAAAGAAAATCGAGTTGTTGCGCTCCCCGACCGGAACCACGATGGAAAAGCTGATGAGGTAACGGTGCTTCGAGATAACCTTGATCGTCCTCACGGGCTTGCCTTCCGCAACGGATTTCTCTATATTGCCGAATCAACCAAGGTGAGCCGTTTCCGGTATGATGCGGATGCGATTCGGCTCGGTGAAAAAGAAGAACTGTTTTTGCTTCCGGACCATGAGGGACATTTCACGCGCACCATTGGGTTTGATGATGCCGGAAACCTTTATACTTCAGTGGGTTCTTCCTGCAACGTATGTGACGAGAACGATTGGCGAAGAGCAAAGATGCTTATTTCGGATGAAGGAGGCAAGAATCTGCGCGTGTTCGCAGCGGGGCTACGAAATGCTGTCTTTTTTGTATTTCATCCGCAAAATGGAGAACTTTGGACAACTGAAATGGGCCGTGATTGGCTGGGTGACGATCTCCCACCCGACGAGATCAATATTGTGCGGGAAGGCCGTGACTACGGCTGGCCCATCTGTTACGGGGCGAATGTGCACGATAGCGATTTTGATAAAAAAACATATGTGCGGAATCCCTGTGAGGATACGACACCATCATTTATTGATATCCCTGCGCATTCTGCTCCGCTCGGCCTGCGGTTTGTGCCGAATGGCGTATGGGGAGAAGATTATGATGGCGATCTTCTTGTTTCATTGCATGGTTCGTGGAATCGTTCGGAACCCGCAGGATACGGCATCATACGATACGATTTTGAAGGGGGAGTACTTCGCGAAGCGAAAGAGTTCGTCACCGGATGGCTTACTGAAGATGACCGGGCATTGGGAAGGCCCGTAGACCTTATTTTTGCGAAAGACGGCGTACTCTACGTTTCTGATGATAAAGCCGGTGTCATCTACACCGTTTTTCAAGAATAATATAAGAACTTGAAATTTTTGTAGCGTCATGGTATTTTTCATACATGTTCTTTTCATTAAGGAGGAATTCGCGTGAGCAAGGTTGGACGGGTTGCATTTGAAGAGAGGTTAAGAGACAAGATTACTCCTCAGAATAGCAAGCTCATTATGCTTGCGTATCGGCTTGCGAAGTACGCCCATCGGGGTCAACGGAGAGACGGCGGGAAGCGGTACTTCGATCACCCGAAAAGAGTTGCCCTTATTTTAATCGACGAGTTACAAATATATGATCACGAAATGATTATTGCCGCACTTCTGCATGATCTGAAGGAAGATACGTTTATGCTTGAATGGGATGATATTGAACTCATTTGGGGTATGCGCGTGAAGGAAATGGTAGATGCGCTTACAAAAGAAGTGCACCTCACCGATCGTGAGGAGCGTGATAGACGTTATAAGACCAAAATTCGCGCAGCCGATCGACAGACGAAACTCGTGAAACTTGCAGACCGTCTCGATAACCTCCGCGATTTCGATGCGTGCACTCCCGAGAAACAGCGGCGCTACATTCAAGAGACAAGGAGGGATTATCTCCCACTTGCGTGGAAGACGAACCGTTATCTCTACCGAAAGATGCGCGAGATCTGCGATGTGTTTATCCTTACGTAGCGCCGTACCGTTCACCCAACAATGCAAAAAGCCGTTCGTATAACGAACGGCTTTGTCTTTATTTCCAATATTTTTCTTCTTTTACTTTGAATCCCCGAGGAGTAAGTTTTTGGGCAAGATCGCTAATCATTCCCGGGTGGCCACAGAGGTAAACAATCGTGTCACTTGGTGCGATGCTAAATTCCTTGAAAAGCTGATCTTGAATTACATTTACTCTTCCCGTTCTTCCCTGCCAGTCATAATTGCGTGCTTCATGAGGTCGGCTTACCGTAGGGATATAGATGAGGTTTGAGCGCATTTCGCCCCATATCTCAAGCTCCTCGTCATATCCGAACTCGTCTTGGTAACTTGCTCCATGGAATAAGTAAAACGTGTGGAGATGGGTGGTACGGGATGCGGTCGCAAAATAATTGCGGATCATGCTCATGAAAGGCGCGATTCCCGTAACCGTCGCAATCATCACTTGATTGAAATGTTCTTCTTCAAAAGTGAAGCGTCCCTTGGCGCGCGGTCGGATGGTTACCTCATCATCAACGTCTAGCTTCCAGAGAAGGGGAGTGAGTGTTCCGGTAGGCATCTTCTCGATGAAGAGTTCGATATACGGCTCTCGTGGGCCTGATGCGATAGAATAAGGTCGTTCAATGCCATTGAGTCCGATCGTGCAGTATTGCCCGGGTTTAAATGGAATGGCAACCTCCGGTTCGAGTCGTATCATTATGAGATCGTCGGTGATATAAAAACGTTCGACGATACGCGCTTTTGGCAATGGTTCTTTTACCGTCAATCGAAGCACCTCCTTTTTCAAAGATCATCTCATTATACCCCGCGCTTTTTGGAATACAAGAGCGTGACACGTCTTTCTCTATCCACAGTATGGGTGGAGGGCAGTTTATGGTATAATGAGGGTGTGGAAAAGATCACTGACGGACCTTTGGCAGGGCCCAAGACCGAAGAACCAAAAAGAGAATCAAAATTAAAAACAATGCTCGTTGCGTTGCTTTTTGCTCTTTTCCTTGTGATTGCGGGAGGGCTTTTCTGGATTTACGGACCCGGCGCAAAAAGTCCGGTTGGCGCAGGATGGTTCCTTTTTAGCTACACTGCAGGGCTTACCATGATTGTGCTTCCGTGCACCTTCCCATTACTGCTTGTCATAGTGCCGCTTGTGATGGGGAAGGGTATGAGAAGAGGAATCGGCATGGCGCTCGCCTTCAGTATTGGCGTGAGCGTGATGTTGAGTATGTATGGAATACTTGCGGCGGTGCTAGGGAAAACAGTGTTTGGTTTTTCTGATGCAGGGGGCGAGACGCTCAAAAACATCTTCTACGTCCTCGCAGGTATTTTTGCGATTGTCTTTTCTTTGGGGCAGCTCGGTTTTTTGAAAGTGAAAATTCCGACATATAGCGGTGCGGCCCCGATGTTTATCCAGCGGCAGCCCGAACTTTTTAAAGCGTTGCTCCTCGGGCTCTTTTTGGGGAATATCGGCGTAGGATGCCCGCACCCTGCAACGCCTATAATTCTTGGCGAGATTGCCGTGGTGGGAGATATTTTTTACGGCTGGCTCCTCTTTTTTGTCCATGCGCTTGGGCGTGTTACCCCGCTCATTTTCTTTGCGATGCTTGCGCTACTTGGCGTGAACGCAACCGTCTACCTCATGCGGCACCGCAGTGCGATTGAGAAAGCGACCGCATGGGGGATGGTGTTTGTCGGTGGATTCCTCTTCGTGCTCGGTTTCTTTGGCCACGCGTGGTGGGTGAACTCCGGAACTCACACGCTCCTTGAAGCCGTGACGCAAGAAGAGCGATTCTTGGGGATTCTTGCAGAGCGTCTCAATACAGCAGCGCCTCATGCGCATGGAGTAGAGACCGGTACGGCACTTCTCTTCGGATTACCGCTTTGGCTTGGTAATTGGGTACTTGTTGCGTTTTGGATGTTACCTATTTGGTGGTATTTCTTTCGGGAGAGGAAGCGCGTACAGGGACTTATTGACGGAGCTGAACGGTTAAACGCAGGATCGGTACTCGCGGTGAAAAAATGGTTTTTTGTAACGTTTACCATACTTTTAGGAGTTCTCTTTATTTATGTCTTCCCGCATAATTTTCTTGAACATAAAGCCCTTGAAATGGAAGAAGATGCGGGCGAGATGAACGGGGGAATACCTGCCGTTCGCGTGGTTCTTACGCCAGAGCGAGTTACGAATATAGGGGAGAATGTAGCGCTTACCTTTGTTTTAGAGGATGAGAATGGGAAGCCACTTGAAGGACTGGAGATAAATCATGAACGGATTCTTCACGTGCTTATTGTGAGTGAAGATTTCCGTCACTTCGCGCACATCCATCACGAGGATGAAGCGCCGCTTCGGGAAGAAGATATTGCCCGCAGTACATTTCGAATGCACCACGCATTTCCCTTCGCCGCGCGGTATCGCGTCGTTGCAAACTTCACCCACGA
>CAYJUQ010000050.1:0-6097 GCA_964373425.1 uncultured Candidatus Saccharibacteria bacterium | reverse complement strand
GCGGTTGGTTTTGGTTTGGTAGGGGTGCTTACGCTCTCTACGTTTTTTGCGTTGCAAAAGCTTTCCGTTCGCGAAAAAGAAGTATACGTGTTATTCCTCCTCGTTCTTTTTATCCACATCGGGGCCGTCCTTTTTATCTATCTCTTCGATTTTCAGCCTTTTAGCGCTGGAGAGGGAGATTTTCTTGGATATCATGAGCTTGCAGTGGAGACAGCAAATCAAATCCGCGGATTCCGCCTTTCGTACGAATATGAGAATTATTACCCCTTGATTATCTCGTTCGTCTACGTGGTCACATATCCTGCAATGGTGGTGGGGCAGTTATTTAACGCATGGCTTGCGTCTCTTGCTATTCTTATACTTTATCTTATTGCGCGAGAGACCGGAGCCTCTCGGGGTTGGGCATTTGGGGTGGGGCTTGCGGGAGGCGTATATCCAAGCTTCGTATTTTACACAAGTCTCCTTTTGAAAGATGTGGTGATTGCCTTTTTGGTATTAGGCGGATTGCTCTTCACAATCAAACTATTAAAACAATTCTCCTGGAAAGGATTTGCATTATTTTATCTTTCTTTACTACTACTTACCCACTTTCGCTTTTATGTGGGCTTTATTCTTCTTTTTATATTTATTTTTTCTTGGCTTGTTTTTTCTCGGGCGCAGCTAAAGGAACGGTTTCTCTACTTTCTTGTTATATTGCCTTTGTTAGGATTCGTGCCGCAGGTTGCCGGCTACGGCTATTATGGCGTAAGCACCATTCGCAAGTTTTTGACGTCCGAAACCATTAGCTTTTATAAAGAGGTTGCGTCTGACCCGGAAACTCGTATAGCGGGCGCTGAGAGAAATCGGCGTTTAGGTTTAACGAAGGACAGGAAACAGGAAAAACTGGCGGCACAACAAGAACCCGTGACCCAAGAGCCCGGAACCCCCGTTCTTCCTAAAGAAGGGCAACCACCCGTAACTCAAGAACCGGAAACCCCTGTTCTCCCCAAAGAAGAAGGCGAGGAAGCGTCGCCACCCGTCGTCCAAGAAGAGGTAAGCCTGACTCCTGCTGAAGCAGGCGCCGGTTCTTCATTTGAGTCGGATCTCAATTTGGATAGCCCTTTCGGATTTGTGTGGGGCCTCACCAAATCGTTCGCGTATGTTTCTCTTGGGCCTTTCCCGTGGCAGTTTAAAGAGACAAGGCATTATTTTTCTTTAATCGAGACCATACCGTGGCTTTTGTCGCTTCCGTTTGTTCTAAGGGGCATTTTTTATTCGTTGAGAAAGAATCGGATTGCGCTTCCATTGTTTTTGTTTTCTCTCGGAATTTTTGCGGTGCTTGCGCTTTTTATAAGCAATTTTGGTATCATCACGCGCATTCGAATGTCTGCCTTTCTTGCCCTTTTGCCCTTTATTCCTTTTGCGTTTACCAATATGCGTATCACCAAACCGAAAGTGAACGTACCACTTTTTAATAAATAATACCGAAAGGTTTGGTATGGCCAACCAAAAAAAAGTTTTATCGAATCGGATAGGCGACGTTTTTTTTCTTAATCTACCGATAATCTCAGGCATTGCAGTTCCCGCGGTAACACTACCCATTATTTTGCACAATTTGCCGGTTGAGGATTATGGAGCATTCCAATTTGTTATAGCGCTTGAGGTTTGGTTTAGTATTTTTACCCTTTCCCATATTTCTTTCGGTGCAAAGCGAGGTATTGCGCGTGGACTTGACGGAACGCTCATTTTTTCATTTCTGTCTCGTTTAAAGTTCTTTACGATAGCTGCGTTTCTTGTTTGGATTGTTGCTCTCGTACTTTATCGAGTTGAGGGATTTGAAACAATGGGTTCTCTACTTTTCTTATTCGGGATATTCTTTTTAGCGGGAGTTCTTCCTCAAGCAACATGGCGGCAATTTTTTGTTGCAAAGAAGCTGTTCGGCCAGTATGCGCTTTGGCGGTCGCTCCCTTTAATTATTGCGCCTATGGGGGGAATGATTGCCGCGATTCAAACGCAGGATGTGATTATTTTTGCCATAGTTCAATTTGGCTTAAGTTCCGTATTAAGTATCTCTGCTTTGATCTATGTGGTCTGGAAATATCGTCTTATACCCGCTTGGCGGCGCGGCGAAATTGACAGAGAAGTAATGTCTTATGGCAAACGTATGTTTCTGGCAAATTTTGCGGCATCCGCATCAGAGAGAGGAACTGGTTTGATTGTGGGTTCGTTTTTTGGCTTTGCGAATCTGGCAGTGTTCTCGGTTGCGGAAAAGATTACGATGATGTTTCAAAGCTTTTTGGGCAGTAGCTATTCACTATTCTATGCGGATTTTGCCAAAAATTCGTGGGATACGCTAGTGCAGCAGGTTCAGAAACGAATTATACTTGGGTTATTGGTGTTTTCCTTGATTTCTGTCTTATTTGTGTTGACAGGGTATGTATATGTGCAAGTGTTCTTACCTGAACAGTATCAGCCGGCCAAATTGTATATTATTATTTTGGGGCTAGGATTGCCGGCCACAGCACTTAAAAACATATTACAGGCGATGTTGGAATCTAACTTTAGAATTACAGAACTTCTTTTTGTTTCTATTGTTCCCAACGTTTTGCGTCTTGCGATGTTTGTGGTGTTCTGGCTATTGTTTGGACTACTGGGAATTGTGTGGACCATGACCAGTATCGCGTGGCTGACGCTCCTCTTTTATTACGCGGCCATTATTCGTCATCGAGACGAAAATATAGTTATGCGGGTGTTGCGTTCTTTCCGCCCCTAGGGGCCGATCAGTTATAATGTATAAAAATCAATGAAAGATTTTGGCGAAACAGAAAGACAATATGATACATCTCGTATCGAATATCAACTTGCTTTAGATTTAATGAAAAAAATGAAATTTGGGATAAAAGTGCTTGATGTTGGAGCGGGGAGGGGGGAGTTTGCCGATATGCTTGCCAAACAAGGATACGAGGTGAGTTGCGTGGATGGGGTGAGAAAGTTTTATTTAGAGCTTGCACGCCGGGGATACGAGGCTGCGAATGTCGATCTTGAAGAAGAACAGCTTCCTTTTTCTGATAACTCTTTTGATCTCGTCGTTTCTCTTGAGGTTATTGAACATTTATGGAATACTAATTATTATCTCAAGGAGCTGTGGCGGGTGCTGAAGCCGCATGGCCGCGTTATTCTCACAACACCAAACTACAATTATTGGACATTTCGGATCCGCGCACTGATGGGGCAGACAGAACGTTTCTTGACTCAAGATTACCACAAGAAGTTTTATACCGTCCGTTCATTTTCTCAAAAGCTTGTACCTTACTTCATCGTGGAAAGGATAGGAGGGAGGGGGATGCTTCCCGTAGTATACACTCATTATCCGGTACCATTTTGGTTGAACCTTTGGGCGATGCACATTGGTATCGTGGCAAGACCCAAGAAATCATGAGAGAGCAAAAAAGGAATCCTCTTATTATCTTGGCAACCTATTGGAATGAGCGATATTTTATTGAACCCTCTCTTTGGCAGATTGAAGCATTGAATCCATGCGAAATTATCATAGCTGATGGGTGTTTTGATCCCCGGATTCCCAATCATTCGACAGATGGCACTCGAGAGATTATTAACGAGTTTGTGGCAAAAAATCCGAATGCGCGTATGGTATCTCCGATTCGGGCAGGGTTTTTTCTGGTGTTCTGGATGTTATTGCGCGGGCATAAGCACCTTCCTTGGTGGACAATGTTCCGTCCCGTTCGCTGGAAATTTCTTCTTAGATCTATGGTAATGTCGTCCTACCGGAGAAATCAGGCAATTACATTTAATTATATGATTGGCCTTTCGCGTAAGTGGAAACCGGGCAGATGGTTTATGACGTATGATGCCGATCACTTCTATAGCGATGAAACATTGCAAAATATGCAACGGTTTATCCGAGAAGCAGGAGACGAAATTGGGCTTATTACCGCTCACGAACTTACTTTTTTCGTGGATTTTACGCAGTGCACAACGTCTCATGAAAAAAGAGTATTCCCCAATATGCCTCACCGCATTTATGCAGATACGCTTATTCAACCAACGAGAAGTTTGGTTCGTGAAACAAAATCAGGAAAGGTTTCTTTTTTTGATTTTAAAAAAATTCTTGCAAAGCACTTATATATCTTTTTTGAAAAGAACCGAGATGCGGGCATATATTTTCATTATAAGCTTAATCCTCCCGAACGATTTGAGGCAGGATATCGCTTGGGCGACAGGAAAAAGCCAGATGTGACGAACTACAAGATGAAGCAATTTGACGGAATACACCCAAGCATTATTCGTGACTATTTTCATCTATGAATCAATCTTTGGTTTCTGTTGTTCTTCCTACCCACAACCGCGCCGATTGCCTAGAAAAGGCGCTAGAGAGCGTACGTAGCCAGAACTACTCTTCCCTCGAAATTGTTGTGGTGGACGATCACTCAACCGACGAAACACCAAATTTTCTTAAGAAACTCCAGCTAAAAGACAGTCGTATCCAAGTTGTTACAAACGCCGAAAATATTGGATTTGTTAAATCGCTTAATCAAGGGATTCGGGCGGCTCGCGGGAAATATATTGCAAGAATCGACGACGATGATATATGGATTGATAGAGAGAAAACAAAAAAACAAGTCGATTTTTTAGATGCAAACCCAGAATACGTAGTGGTGGGCGGGGGTATTATACGCGTTGATGATTCCGGGAAAGAAATTTCGCGTGAGTTGTTCCCCGAGCATGATAGAAAAATTAGAAACAGGATGCTTCTTTCAGACCCTATTGTTCATGTGAGCGCTATGTTTTGGAAAGAGGCGTGGGAGAGGGTTGGGGGATACGATGAGCGATTTGTTTATTCCCAAGATTGGGAGCTTTGGGCGCGCCTCGGAAAGATTGGGAAATGCTACAATTTTCAAGAATACTTTGTCCGGTCGTTGTTTTCTTCTTACGGACATTCGGGTAAACATATGTGCTATCATCAGCGGTTAAATCTTACAGTGCGAAAGATGTATCGAAAAAGCTACCCCAATTTTTGGAAGGGATATGGTATCGGATGGCTTTCATATCTTTTTTCTTTCATTCCAATTCGTTATAGAATAAGTCCTTGGTTTTTAACCCTCAAAAGATGGATTATCTGGTAGCCAATATGGATTTTGCAGGGGGAAAATCTATTAAAGTATGCCGCGTTGCGACCGTTGAGTTGGCGATTAGATTTTTATTATTCAATCAGATTCGGTACTTGCAGGAGCAGGGGTATGATATGTCAGTCGTATGTTCCCCCGGGGTATGGATACAAGAGATCGAACAGTATGGTATTTCGTATTATCCAGTTTTCATGACGAGGCGTATCACTCCTTTTCAGGATTTCATCGCCTTACTGCGACTCATCTGGTATTTCCGAAAAGAGAAATTTTCTATTGTGCATACGCATACTCCGAAGGCAGGATTTTTAGGCACGATTGCCGCCCGCCTCGTCCGCGTACCCATTATTATTCATACCAATCACGGATTTTACTTTCACGAGCATTCGCCATGGTTGAAGAAACAACTTTTTGTATGGGTTGAACGGATTATTGCATGGAACGCGCATTTAATGTTTTCGTTAGACAAAGAAGATATTGTTACCGCAAAGCAGGAACACATTGCAGACGAGAAAAAAATGAAGTATTTGGGCGGAGGGATAAACCTCGAGCGATTTAATCCGGAACGGTTTTCCAAGGAGTTTATTGCGCAAAAAAAACAGGGACTTGGAATCCCGGAGGGGGTGCCCGTTATTGGGATTGTGGCACGACTTGTGAGGGAAAAGGGATATTTTGAGTTATTTGAAGCAATGAAAGAAGTGATCGCACGATTCCCTGGTGTAGTGTTGCTTTCTATTGGGTTTGTAGAACCAGAGAAAAAAGATGGATTTGATCAAAACATCGTAAAAGAATACGGCATTGAAAAGAATGTACGGTTTCTCGGGATGAGAACGGATGTTGATGAATTATATCCCCTGATGGACGTTTTTACCCTTCCTTCGTATAGAGAGGGGATTGGCAGTTCGGTTTTGGAGGCCTCTGCGATGATGCGGCCGATTGTTGCAACAAATGTGCGGGGATGCCGGGAGGCGGTT
>CAYJUQ010000049.1:4962-6150 GCA_964373425.1 uncultured Candidatus Saccharibacteria bacterium | reverse complement strand
GAAGAGCAGAGTCGAGAGACAGCCGAGACGCCAGTCAAGTTTTCCTCTTCGATTCAGACACCAGACCGCACAGGTCGTATCGGCACAACACGTATCGATAAGGAGTCAGACTTCCTCATACGTCTTAACGCGGAGCGTGCGAAGGCAGGACTACCGGCGTTGCTACCAGATCCGATACTCGTGCAGGCGGCGCGCGTCCGCTCCACTGACATGGCGGACAACAACTACTTCTCGCATACTGCGCCGGACGGCACAACAGTCTTCAACCTGCTCGATAGCTGGGGCGTGTTGTACGGATGCGGATGGGGAGGAGAGAATCTTGCCCGTAACAACCACTCGGATGGTGGTGAAGCTGTTGTCATCGCCATCGAGGACTTGATGGCAAGCCAGGGGCACAGGGATAACATTCTCAACTCCCACTACACTCGTGTCGGCGTCGGCTATGCCACAGATGGAAACGGCATGCATTACTTCACCACAGTATTTGCGGACTAATGCACCGGGGTAAGTCGGAAGACTTGCCCCCTCACCAGAATTTATCAAAAAGAAATTGGTAGGTTCTGGTGAGCGAAAAGTTCTTTCATACAAAAAGACCCTATCCAAAGAAAGGAGGATTATTATGGGTCGCATCATCATGCCCACGACCGATGAGATCCTTCGGTTCGTGGAAGAGTCAAATGCCATCGAGAATATCTTTGTCGATGGTTCGCATCCCCTGGTGCGCGATCACGTGAGAGCAGTGCGTCTCGCAATTCGCGCCGTAAAGAGCGGCAAGCTTCCGAGCCCACAGGAGATCCATCGCGTTCTCCTGAAGACGGAATATCGGAAGTTCCCCGGTATCTACCGTTTCGGCTACGTCATGGTCGAGGGTAGTACGCTTTTGGCGCCACACCTTGTTCCTCTTCGCATGCAGGATCTTCTGGATCGTGTGCGGCAGGGTCCGAAAGGGGATGTCGAAGAATGGATTTGGAACGTGCACTTCGAGTTCGAGCACATCCATCCGTTCTTCGACGGCAATGGCAGGACTGGGCGCATTTGGATGAATGCGATGCGTCTTCTCCACGGGTTGCCGTGGCTCACGATTACGCGTGAAGAACGGCAGGAATACTTCGCAAGGATCCGGGCGTATCGTGGTCAGACCAAATCCATTTGGCAAGAAGCGCATCGGCAAAAGAAAGAAAGGTGATA
>CAYJUQ010000049.1:0-4862 GCA_964373425.1 uncultured Candidatus Saccharibacteria bacterium | reverse complement strand
CAAAGGCGAGAGTGAGAGCTCCCGTCTCAATCCCGAACCCCAACGGGTTCGGGATTCACCAGAGTTTACCGCACGGTAAATTGTGGTGAGTGGATGATCTTTTAAAAGAACGGATTCAGATAGCCTACATGAGGGCCGAAAAAAGAGAGGTGATAGAAATGAAGAAGGTCATTACCGGCTATGAACCGGACAGTCGAGACGGAAAGTTCGTCTGGAGAAAGGTCTACAGCGACGGAACCGTAGGCCCCTTGAACTTTACCGAAATTGAGATGAGCGACAGCTGGGAGGTCAAGAGCTTCCAGATGTGGCTTGTGGAGGAGGTCTTGGGGGTAGAGGAAGAGTTTAGTGAGTTTCCCGAAGCAAAGCCCGAAAAGCCTGATCATCCAAGCGATCCACGGAATCAAGTGGCGGAAATATCAGCCAAAGATAATGTTGATCCTCAACATTATCTTTCGAGACTCGAGCGTCTTCTCTGTCTGCGGAGAGACCATCGGGATGAATTGAATGAAGATGGTCGGTGGCTTCTGGATCGTTCTATTTTCGCCACGTACGTAGATTGCGTACATACGGGAAGAGGGCAACAGGCACAGGAGATTCTCGGCCGGTACAGAGTCCATGATGAAGCGCGCACCTAAAAGAGTAGAGGCTTCGTGATCGGCTCCACGAAGCCTCCTCGCTAGAGTCTGCGTAATATCTACTCTATGGTATACTTAGATTGTAGCGAGGGTTGTGCTCTTTAAGACGTTAAAGGAGGTTGAACGTGGCAAGAGCGAACTATCCACTTATGGGCACCTGCGGGTGCGCAATGGACCTTATACCTGCAGTTCGGTCTGGCGGCGGCTGGATCTATATGGGGCGGAACTGTCCCCACATGACCGCTCTTAAGGCCGCAGGCAAGTATGAAGGTCCCGAAGAGGAGGGGGAGCACGACGAATAGTCGTATCACCCCCCTCCTCTCCAAAAAACTGCGGATTAACATGTGAGGTTCGGGCTTAAAGCAGCCTAAACTCTAGCACCTTGTTCTTTACACTTTTATCAAGATCACTTTGGTCTTGGTGGGGCAGCTAGAGACAATCTCTCTCCTCGCTTATCCTTGATCTTAGGATCGAGGATGAGACGCCTAGGCGGCTCACTCACGACACGTTAATCCGCAGTTTTTTGTGGGTATACAAGAAAAGATTACGTGTGGAAGGACTGTTTTCTCCAGGGAAGGCAGTTCTTTGACGTTTAAGATAGTTCCGCTATAATAGTGGTGTTTAGGTATTAGGGCAATTAGTCACTAGACATTCGTTTCATGCTTTCTTCTTCCGAAGAAATTAAATCGCGACTTGATATTGTTGACGTGCTTGGAGGATATTTGAAGCTTCACAAAGCAGGGGCAAATTTTAAGGCCCTTTGTCCTTTTCATCGCGAGAACACCTCCTCGTTTTTTGTAAGCCCTTCGCGGCAGATCTGGCATTGCTTTGGGTGCGGAGAAGGGGGTGACATGTTTACATTTATCATGCGGATTGAGGGGGTGGAGTTTGGAGAGGCACTGAAAATCCTTGGCGATAAAGCGGGCGTAAAGTTACGAAAGCAAGACCCCGCACTCACCAGCGCCCGCAACACCTGTTACGGGATTCTTGAAGAAGCGACACGGTTTTATGAGGACGAGCTAGGGAGTGGTGAAAACGGAGCATCTGTCCGTGCGTATCTTATAAAACGGGGACTTTCCGATAGCACAATAAAAGAATTTCGATTAGGATATGCCCTGCCCGTGTGGCGCACGCTCTTTGCACATCTTACCGAACTTGGATATAAATCCGAAGACATTGAACGCGCGGGGCTTATCATAAAAAAGGAGGGTTCACGAAACGATTACTACGATCGTTTTCGAAACCGCATCATGTTTCCGATTGCGGCGATTGGGGGGAAGGTCATTGGGTTCACCGGGCGAATTTTTGATGAAGGTGAAGGCGGTTCTGCAGACCCACAGGACCTCGCCAAGTATGTCAATACTCCCCAGACGATCGTTTACGATAAGGGGAAGGTGCTCTATGGGCTTCACAAATCAGGGATTGAGATACGAAAAGCTGATATTTGCATTGCGGTTGAGGGGAACATGGATTTTCTTATGAGCTGGCAAGCCGGCGTCAAGAATGTTGTTGCAAGTTCGGGTACCGCGCTTAGCTCCTCGCAACTTACGATCATCAAACGCTACACCGAGAACATCCTTTTTGCATTCGACAGGGACATCGCGGGCCAGGAAGCGACGAAACGGGGGATTGAGGAGGCCGAGAGCCTCGGCTTCACCATCAAGGTATTGCCTCTTGGCGGCGGGAAGGACCCCGCAGATATTATTCTTGCAAGTTCCGAGGAGTGGCAGAAAAACCTCAAGGAAGCCCGTTCTATTTATGATTTTTACTTCGAGCACGCATGTTCTCTTTTCGATGCAGGAACCGTAGAGGGGAAAAAGAAGATTACCAAATTGCTTCTTCCGGTCCTTCTGCGTATTCCCAATAAGGTGGAAGAGGCCCACTGGGTCTCCCGCCTTGCATCGAAACTCCACATGCCCGACCACTATCTTTTTGAAGAGTTGAGGAAGGTAAGGGCCACCGCCGGAAATACTGTATCATCCCGAGAATTTTCTCTGCCGGAGCCGTTACCTCCTTCAAAGAAAACACGACATCAAATGCTCGAGGAACGGCTCGTCATTCTCCTCCTCCGCCATCCGGAAAAGCAAGCGGAACTCACCAAAGAAGATCTCGATCTTCTTTCAGAGAATACCAAGGGAATGATCAAATTTCTCAAAGAAGAATATGCGCGAGATACGGGGAACAGCGCACCAGAAGAATTAAAGGAGATGCTTGCGTATCTCGATCTCTACGCTGATTTTGAGAAGATACAGCATATAAACCCCGATGATGAGTTCGTCCTCTGCCGCCGCGAGCTTAAAATCATGCAGTATAAAGAACAGCTCGATTCACTTACGGGTTTAATCAAAGCAGCAGAAGCAGGTGCTGACGAAGATCGGCTCAATACATTACTTACCCAATTTAAAGAAGTGAGCGAGGTACTCCATAAAGAAATTCCCATCTATGTCGTCAAAGAAGCGTAAAAAAACATCTTCGCGTATGCAACACAAGGCGAAGATGCGAAAACGCGTCCATCCGAAACATCCGCGTATTATCCGCGTGAAAAGAAAGGACGTGAAACAGAAAACGGAACAAAAGAAAGGCAAGAGCGTGCAAAGAAAAACAATCTCACCGAAAAAGACAAAAACAAAAGCAGTTGCAGATGCCGCTTCCCAACAATCGCTTGAGACATTGCTTTTACGGGGGCGGGAGCGCGGCTTTATTACCTATGGAGAAATTCTCCGTTTTTTCCCCCGGATTGAAGAAGATATCACTACACTTGAACAGATTTACGCGAAACTTGAAGCAGGCAATATTGAAATTCGCGAAACAAAAGAATTCCTTGAAGAGGCCCCGAAAGAAGGGAAAGAAGAACGGAAGAAACGCAAGAAAGCGCGGCGAGAAGAGGCATCGCTCCCGTTTGATGCAGTACAGCTCTACCTTCGAGAAATTGGGCGAGTTGCGTTTCTCACCGCAGATGAAGAAAAAGAGCTCGCGAGACGCATTGAGCAGGGGAGCGAGGAAGCCCGTCAGAAGCTCGCTCAAGCAAACTTGAGGCTTGTGGTGAGCATCGCGAAGCGCTATGTGGGGAGAACTCCGAATTTGAGCCTTCTTGATCTTATTCAAGAGGGGAACATCGGTCTTTTTAAGGGAGTTGAGAAGTTTGATTACCGCAGGGGGTATAAGTTTTCAACCTATGCAACGTGGTGGATTCGTCAGGCAATCACCCGTGCGCTTGCCGATCAGGCGCGCACTATCCGTATTCCCGTACACATGGTAGAGACGATCAGCAAATACACGCAGGTTCGGAGGCGGCTCATGCAGGACTTGGGGAGAGAGCCGTATCCGGAAGAGATTGCGGCAGAGATGGGGATTGAGCCGCAGAAAGTTCACCACATCATAAAAATTTCTCAGGAAACTATCTCACTCGAGGCGCCGGTTGGCGAGGGGGAAGAAGATAGTATTTTGGGAGAGTTCCTTGAAGATGAACGGGAACTCCTCCCATCGCAAATTGCGGCGCGCGAACTTTTGAAAGATCGCATGCGCGAGATCCTTATTGATTTAACGCCTCGTGAACAGAAAATTTTAGCCATGCGTTTTGGCCTTGAAGACAGCATCACCCACACACTTGAGGAGGTGGGGAGGGAGTTTGGTGTGACTCGCGAACGTATTCGTCAGATTGAAGCAAAAGCGCTTGAAAAAATGCGTCAGCACCAGGCATCAAAAAAACTTCACGGCTACACGGATTGATTTCGATAGATTTTTTCTATACTATTACGGTAATAGGTAACGTGTGTTACAAATAAATTCCCTCAACGCTCCGGTGTAGCTCAATGGGTTGAAGGTAAATGTCTTTACCTTCAACGGGTGCTACCGAATGTATCAAAACTTCCCTCCGCAGTAGCTCAATGGTAGAGCGGCTCCCTGTTAAGGAGATGGTTGCAGGTTCGAATCCTGCCTGCGGAGGGAAGTTTTGATTTGAGGTAAAATCCACCCCGGAAGAGCGACTCCCTGCACTCCTCCGAAAACTAGATTAAAATCAGAGCACCCATGGGTGCTCTGATTTTAATCTACTCCGAACGCTGAACGAAATCCGAACTTATTTCAGAGAAAATCCGGACGCCGAATTCTGAAATTTTATCGCTCGGGCGCGGCGGAATTCCTCCCCCAAACCCCCTCCTTCCGCCGCGCCCTCGCTTGGGCTGGCGAATTTTTTGGCGAGTCCTTGCCCTTGCCCCGCCCGCCCGT
>CAYJUQ010000048.1:0-6746 GCA_964373425.1 uncultured Candidatus Saccharibacteria bacterium | reverse complement strand
AGCCTCTGGTGCGTATCCTCACTCGAAAGGATCAGGATGCGTATCGGTGGGGAGCGCCTTAAAATGCTTTTCGCGTACTTCTAAAAGATCAATTACCTCACGAAGAGTCTCTTCTTGGACACGAACTTGCCGCGTCTCCTCCCCCGCAAGTTTCCCTATGCTCGGAAGCCATGCGTTTTTGTAAAATAACCACCCCCACCAAAGTATAGCGAGAAAAAAGAACATAAGAATCACGCTCGTGTAATGGACTCTCAAAAACGGTAAAAGAAGCGGGATAAGCTTCCGTATTTTATTAAATTTGAGGTGAGGGATGATTCGTTTCATCTTGTATATGCTACAAAACTTATTACGGTACGGAGCTGTGGAACCGCAGGCGCTCCTTCTGCAGCTCCGACGAGTATCCCCACACGGTCAATCGTCACGCTCTCGACATCAATGAGGTAGGGACCGTTCTCAAGAAGATAAAGAAAAAGTTCGAGATTTTTAAAGGATCCGGTGAGCGTGAGGGAAAGTTGGAGTGCTATTCTTTCGCCGTTCGCGCTCGACTCTTCCACGGGATTACTCAATGTATAGGCACGTTCGTGCCCACTGATTTTTGCAGTCCGCTCAATAAATCGAATAAACTCGAGCTCATTCATGTCGCTCACAAAGGCATTGCGTATTCTCGCGATGTCATCCTCCTTCGTGCTGTAGTCCCGCTTGAGCACCTCAAGGTCTTCTCTCCTCTGGATTACCTCAGCAAGCGTCTGTTTGGTATTCACCAGTTCCTCGGATAATGCGGCAAGCCTTGAAAGGCGTGGAAAGACGATAAAGACGCCAAGTGCCGTAAGCAGCGCAAGGGTCGCCGCAACGGTTATGTAAAATTTTTTCTTGAGATCGGGTTTTGTCATATTACGGTGAGATGACAAAGCTAACCGTGAAGTCGATATTTTCTTCCTTGTAGATGCTCGCGCGTTCGGATTGCACTTTTGAAATCTTTGGATTGTTACGGAGCGCGCTCTCAAAGGGGACGAGGTGTTCATCTCGTCTCTGGGCATGACCAAGAATGGTCACCTGACGCTCAAATACTGCCGTGCCATCCTCACGAGGGACGGACTGCCCTTTTAAAAGGAGGGTTTTAAAGATGATCCCCTCGCGGGGCAGCGCGGCGATCTCGCCAAGTACTCCAAGCCACTGCTTTTGTTGCTCGGAAAACGTCTTGATCCGTGTAAGGTCGTTCCCGAGCGCGAGAAGTTCTCGTTCGATATTCACCACCTCTCGTGCCTCTTTCCGTTTTTCTTCGAACGTAATTTCTTCCTTGAGTGGTACAAGCTGTATATTGACAAAGCGTATGGTGCCCTCAAGAAGCAAAGAAAAAAGTATGAGAATCAAAGCGATCCCGCCCCCAAGGGCAAGTAGGAGACGGCTATTTAACTCCATCTCGAGGTATTTTTTCTCTTGTGGCGGAAGAAGGTTAATGGTGAGCATAAAGAAAGCACTAATTGTTATCTGTGCGCATCCCCCGAAGCGCAAGGCCAAGCGCAGTCGTATACCCAAGGGATTCCTCGTAGGGAAGCTCGGGCACCTCGCGCAGTGGCGGTTGGAGAATATTCACCCAAGGATTTGCCTTCTCACAGGAGACTTTGAGCTCAAGTGCGAAGTAATTCTCAAGTCCCTTCAGCGCAGCACCCCCACCGGTAAGAAGCACCTTCGTAATGTCGTTACCGCGGCTTGGATCTTTAAGGCGCCTGTGTTCATGAGATGCATGTTCTCGATAGAACATCATGTAGGAATGGATCTGCTCTTTTAAGTCGGTAAGAACCGGAATCATCGCCCCGAACACATCACCCCCCTCACCTTTTCGCGAAAGGCCATACTTTTTCTTAAGTATCTCTGCTTCTTGGAGCCCCACTCCAAGCTCACGCGAAATTGCATCGGTGAGCGCCTTCCCTGAAATTTCGGTAGAAGAGGTGAAACGGATGGTCCTCCCGGAAAAGATGATGAAGCTTGTTCGTGTCTCCCCAAGATCAATGATGAGCACCGGTTCTTCGGCAATCTCTCCGGAAATCATGCTCCGTACAATCGCAATTGACTCTACTTCAAGTGCTCTCGCTATGAGCCCAGCTTCACGGAAACAGGCGATGTAAGAATCGATGATCTTCCGGGGAGTTGCGACGATCAAAATATCGAAGTGATCGAGGTGATTTAAAAGCGGGGGGATAATTTGGTAATCGAGGTAAACCTCTTCAAGCGGAAACGGAATATTGTTTTCTGCTTCATATCGCACGGCCGCCTCTGCTTCTTCAATTTTCATCTTGGGGAGCTGTATCAGACGGATAAATGACTGCTCTTCGGGGAGAGATGCGACGACATAGTGACTCCGCTCGAATTTCACCCCTTTTGCTGCTTTCATTGTAGATCGCAACATTTCTGCGGCCTTAGGGATGTTCACCACCTCTCCCCCTGTAATTACGCCGTCTGGGATAGAAGTTTTATTAAAGCTTTCGAGTTCAAGATACCTCCCCCGTTGCTTCAGCTTGACCATCTTCACGGAAAGATCAGAGAGGTCAACGCCAAACACCGGTGGGTAGAGCTCAAACAATGATTTTTTGAGAAGATTCAGCATAGTCGCTTTTCACTTTACGCTTTGCCCTTTAGTAGGTCTCCTGCCAGAGGAATGTCGAGCCTCCGCTCGGCCCTCCGGAAAACAGTGCGTCAGCGAGACCTTGTTCATAGATAAGCACTGCGTTCTCTTTCAGTTCGATTTTCCGCGCCACAAGTTCGCTCACCGTCACGTTATTATGCACATAAATCAATCCGTTCCCTGCATAAAATATTGCGCCGGTTGCATTGTTATGGAGGTCTACTGCCGCGTCATGATGCGTACACCCTCCGATGGGGGTTCCCACACAATTATTCGTGGTGAGCACCATGAGGTAACTGCCCGCATCCCCAGAACCACGAAACTGGGTATTGTTTTTGATGTGAATCCAGCCATCCGAGAGAATCACCCCCGAAAACGAACCGTAGTTAGGATGAAGCTCGATAGTAGAGCCGTTATCAACATCGATGGTCCCCACGACCCATACGGTTCCTGTGAGCACGAGGGTTTGGTTATTGGTCATATTCAGATTGCCGGTAATTTTAACCGGCCCGAGTTCGGTGGTGGTATCGGCAGGCGGCGTGTAATTACCGCTGATTACTCCTCCGGCTTCCGCCTCGTCTTTCCAGCTCTCAATTTGCGCATCACTGATGGGAAAAGCGAGCGGATCAAGAGGCGTCGTAGGGCTTGTCTCGGACCCCGTGATCGTGCAGTTTGTCTTTGTATTATAGCGCGCATTCCCTCCAATATCACAATCGATAAGCGAGGGCGCATCAACGTTTCCGCCGACAGCAATGTCTTCGACGCGATTATTGAGATCAAGCCAGACTCGAAAATTGAAATCACCGTTCATATTAGAAAACGTGCCCGCGGTCCAATCAGAAGAGTATACGCCGGTACCCTGTGTATATGCATCGGTATTATCAATCCCCCATACCCAATAGTTTGCTGCATCAATCGATCCATCCGCAACAATCCAGTAAATAGTAGAGATATTCATGGATGGATTTGGCGAAAGATTCACATCAACCCAGGCATAGCTTGCGCCCACGCTGCTTCCTGCAAGCGTCCCCGAAGCGATAAGGTCTCCACCCGCGTCTGACGGTTCGCCATTTTTATCTTTCACGACGCGAATTGGTATATTCGGCGGGTTCCCCACTTTCCGTATGTAAAGAGAAACTTTTCGGATTGGCGAGGCATTGGTAACGCGGAAACTCTGTGCGACGTCCGCACGAGACGCATAGGGGAGACAATTTGCATCAACACAACGCACAAATTTAAGATCTCCCAATGTTTCGTCGTGGTAACTGATCCGCCCAAAGCCATCGGGACCAATCGCAAGTGAGGTGTAGTGCCCGGTATCACCCGCAGAATCCACAGTCGTTGCTACTTTCCCAAGACAATTTTGATCGAGACAGCGTGCAAATTTTACGCTTCCGTTACTTGCATCGTAATAGCTGATTCGCCCAAAGCCATCAGGACCAAGTTCAAGGGAACTATACTTCCCCACATCACCACCCGAATCGACAATCGCGGTATTTCGCGTAGTGCAGTCGGCATCGGTACAACGAATGAACTTAAGATCTCGGGCATCGTCATCGTAATAACTAATGCGAGCGAACCCGTCGGCACCAAGCACCACTGAACTCACATACTTTCCCACATCAGCGGACGTATCAACCTGTTGTGGAGTGCTCATTGTGGTGCAGTCCGCGTTCGTGCAGCGTACAAATTTCAAATAATTATTGGTCTCGTCATGGTAACTGATGCGGGCAAACCCGTCTGTACCAAGCGCAATTGAGGTGTATTTCCCCACATCACCGGTAGCATCAATCACATTGGGGTTCAGGGAACTACAATCATCATCCAGACAACGAATATACTTCAAATTTCCTCCGGATATCGTGTAGTAACTGATGCGCGCAAAGTTGCTTGTATCAAGGGTAAGCGCTGAAAACTGCCCGATATCGCCGCTCGAGTCAAGTGTTCTTAAATTCCTTGCGGAACAGTCAACATTAGTGCAGCGCGCGTATTCAAGGTCATCACCGGTGTTATCGTAGTAGCTGATGCGGGGGAATCCATTCACATCAAGCGCAATCGAGGTATACCGCCACCCCACATCACCGGTGGAATCAACGGTGTTCAAATTCCGCGCGGTGCAATCCGCGTTCGTGCAGCGTGCAAATTCCAAATCATCGCCGGTATTATCGTAGTAGCTGATGCGGGCAAATCCATCGGAACCAAGCGCAAGGGAGTTATACTCCCCGACGTCGCCCGTCGAATCCACGATTGTAATAGGTCCCCCCGCCTGCCGTCCAAAAGAAAAGTCGTCATTTTGCGTAATCCAATTCGCATCAACGCCCACGGAACTGGTCGCCATAAACACATTGTTTGTTATACAATCATTCGCGGGGCACTGCATGACGCCGGGGCCAACAATGGGGCCGTTTGACCATACGCTCCCCTGAATCTGGGCGTTATTATCCATTCGAATCCCGAGATCCCCAACCTGCACGCCGTAGCTAAATTCAACTTCATTTGTGCTTGCCGTGGTTACCGTAACACGGCGGCTGCGCGATGAAACAACGCCGTCTGATGTAAACACCTGTGTCCCTCCCGGAAGCGTTGCATACCAACTCGTTGCAATCCCGTCTCCAACCACAAGCGTACTCGTTCCCATCGGCATGTCATAGAGAACGCTCCGCGAACGAAGCAGAAGATCCTCTGCGCCTCCTTCTGCGACATAGTATGTCTTAAAAGAATAGTCGCTATTCTGGATGAGACGGGAAGTGTTGAGCGCCAAAAAAAGGAAGGAGGCGGTGATGGTAAGAAGCGCGAATAAGACAAGGATTGTTGCAATAATCATTGCCACTCCATCCTTTTTCTTAACAATATAAAAATGTAAAAATGTAACAATCATCGCGAGACAGTTTTTATTGCGGCAAGCAAAGAGCGAAATGGATGCTTCCGCACATTTCGTCCGAGCGAAGACGCAACAAAGGGTTCAATACCCTTTATTTTTAAGGTCGTTAATATTGTCCACGGATTGCAGCACCGGTGGTAAAGGTGCGCGACACACGAAATTCGGGATTTTGTGATTGGGAATTATACACGAGAGTTACCACCAGTTGGATGAAATCGGACGTGGCAGTGGTGTTATAACGACGGACAATGAATTGAGATACGGTAACGCGATCGGAAGTGATGGGCATCGCGCTTGCCCCCTCTGCCTTACGGTATAATCTCCCCCCATCAACATAGTAATCGAGGTAGGTGCTCGTCTCATCGGTAGGAGGAGTGATGCGGGTATCTAACGAGAGCTGGCCGGGGTTTGCATTGAAGACGCTTGTTGGTGAATATATCCCCGTCCCCGACTTGATATCACGAATCATTGTATCGAGCGCTACCTTGCTATTTTGCACCACTACCTGTTCGGTTCTAAATTTAGCGTAGGTACGGCTCACGCTAAACATAAATGGAATTACAATGGTAATGACAATCGAAACGATCCCCACGTACACCAGCATCTCGATAAGGGTAAACCCCGCACAGCGCTTCTTTCTATAACTTTGGTGTAGATAGTGCCGCATACACATCTAATTGGTGAGGAAATTAGTAAGGTAGGTGGTAATACGATATACCTTCGCCTGCGACACGTCTCCCCATGATAGGGAACTTACGACTTCACGGGTATTCGTGTCCACCGCCGCACCTGGATTTGCGCAATTGACAATATTATCGCCCGCCGGATCACGACACACTTGATTAAATCGCAGGGTGCGCGTGAATCGGTTATTAATGGGTCCCGGATCCGTGGTCGAGAGTGTCCACCGGGAACCAGAAAGAGTCGGGAAGTAATTCGTGCCTGAATTCAATCCATTCACATATGTTGCCCAACTCTCATCTCGCAACACCCGCGCGATTTCTATCCCTTCCTCTCCAAGGTATACTGCTTCGAGTTTCGCCACCGCTTCACGGCTCATGCGGAGCCCAAGTATCGCAATCTGTGAAATACTGAAAAATGCGATGACAATGATCGCGATAGAGATAACAACATCAATAATTCCGATCCCCCGCTCCCTTCTTGATAAATGCGGGGACGTTTTTTCTTTATCGTTTGGAAATTGGAAATTGTCCCTCGAGGTTACTCGGGATCCTGTCCTCG
>CAYJUQ010000047.1:0-6963 GCA_964373425.1 uncultured Candidatus Saccharibacteria bacterium | reverse complement strand
CTGCTTATGGCATGGTGTGCTATGGCGGTGATCGGAGGATCTGCACTTGCAGCCTCTTACCGTCTGCGGATGGTGCCATCCGGGTTGCAAAACTTCTTTGAGGCTGGTATAGAACTTATGCTTCAGTTCATAGAGCCGATCGTGGGGAAAAAAGATGCGATTCGTTTCTTCCCCATTGTCGCAACGTTCTTCATTTTTATTTTGGTCTCGAATTGGCTTGAAGTACTTCCTGGTCTTGGGTCTATTGGGATATATGAAGAAATCGTGAAAGAAGGACACAAAGAGCGCGTGCTCCTTTCGTTTCTTCGTTCTCCCTCAAGCGACCTTAACTTCACGCTTGGGCTTGCCATTGTTTCGGTTGTAACCGCGCAAGTGATGGGTATCGCTTCGCTCGGCATCTGGCGCTACGGATCAAAATTCATCTCGTTCAAAAGCCCCGTTGGGTTTTTTGTGGGTATTCTCGAGTTGGTAAGCGAGGTAGCAAAACTGGTTTCATTCTCGTTTCGGCTTTTTGGGAACATTTTTGCAGGTGAGGTGCTCCTTATCGTCGTGGGGGTGCTTGTGCCGGTCTTTGTGCCGTTGCCATTTCTTGCGCTTGAGATTTTTGTTGGTTTCGTGCAGGCGCTTGTCTTCTCCATGCTTACGCTTGTCTTTTTGAAAATAGCAACAAGCCACCACTAAATTAAAAGCGAAAAAAGAAAAATGAAAAATTACAATCCAAAACGTAAAATTAATCAAACCCGTTCAGTTATTTTGCATTTTTCATTTTGAATTTTGCATTTGACTGAGCGGAACGAAGGAACATGGATACAGAAGCCATTAAATCTCTCGCGCCCGCAATTGCAATAGCTCTTGGATCATTCGGACCCGCAATTGCGATTGGGCTTCTTGCCGCAAAGGCAATGGAGGCGATTGGTCGAAACCCAGAAGCAACTCCCAAGATTCAGACGGCAATGATTCTGGCGATTGCGTTTGCCGAAGCAATCGCCATATACGCTCTTGTGGTTGCCCTCATCATAAAATTCGTTTAAACGAATTTTATGATGAAAATACTAAATCCGAAATCCTAAATTCTAAACAAATTCAAAATCCCAATATTCTAAACCAGTATTTTATATTTTGTATTTTGGTCATTAGATATTGCTTAGGATTTAGTGCTTAGGATTTAGAATTTTTAATGTGGGTGAACTTCTTCACAAATTAGGCATTGATTGGAAACTTCTTCTTGCCCAGATTGTTAATTTTCTCATTCTTTTTTTTGTTCTCAAGAAGTTTTTGTATAAGCCGATTTTGGGATTTCTGGATAAGCGTCGAGCGCTGATTGAAAAAAGCCTGAAAGATGCCGAGCGTCTTGAAGGCGAGATGGCGCGCGTGAAAGAGATGAGGGGGGAGATCATCAAGAAGGCGAACCAGAGAGCTGAAGAAATTTTTAAAGAAGCGCGTGATTTGGCCGATGCGAAAAAAGCCGAAATTCTTAGGGCGGCATCCAGTGAAGCAGAACGCCTTATTGCAGAAACCAAAAAGACGCTCGGGAAAGAGAAGGAACGGCTCATTGATGAGGCTCGGGAGGATCTTGCCGAGCTTGTTTTATTGGCGGTTGAGAAAGTGGTGCGGGAGCGGCTTGATAACGAAAAGGATAAAGCGCTTATCCGAGAAACAATTTCAAGAATGAATCTTTAGTTTATATGATGCGACTTAGTGCGAAACAATATGCAGAGACGCTCTATGCACTCACGAAAGGGAAGGGCGAAAAGGAGGTTGATGCCGTAATTAAAAATTTTGTGAGCGCGCTTTCGCGGCGGAATAACCTATGCCTTGCAAAAGAAATTATTGATAGATTCGAAAGGATCTATAACGAGAAGCACGGGATTAAAAAAATTGAAGTGACAGCCGCTCGCGCACTCGATGCGCACATAAAAAAAGAATTTGAAAAACTAGGCGAGGTAGCGACGAAGACAGACGAGTCTCTCGTTGGGGGGGTAAAGATCAAAGTCGGCGATACGCTGGTTAATGCGAGCGTGAAGCAGACATTGAAAAATTTGCGAACGAAAATAGCCAATCGCTAACCCCATAAAGATGAATAAAGATTACATTATACAAAAGCTAAAAGAAGAAATCGCCGGCTTCAAGGATGAAGTTGAAAAAGTTAATGTTGGCGAGGTTATGAAAGTCGGTGACGGGGTCTGCGAGGTGCGGGGGCTTGGAGAAGTGATGTATTCGGAAATGGTGGAATTTGAGAGTGAATCGGAAAAGAAAATATATGGCCTCGCCCTTAATCTTGAGGAAGATTCAATTGGCGTCATCATTCTCGGTGACTGGGAGAAAGTGAAGGAGGGAGATATTGTAAAGAGTACGGGTAAAATCCTTTCGGTTCCGGTTGGAGAAAATCTCGTGGGGCGCGTGGTAAATTCCTTGGGAGAGCCGCTTGACGGGAAAGGGCCGATCAAGGCCGAAACGTTTTATCCGATTGAGAAGATTGCCCCCGGCATTATTCAGCGCGAACCAGTCGATACACCAATCCACACCGGTATTAAGGCAATCGATGCTATGATTCCCATTGGCAGAGGCCAGCGGGAATTAATTATCGGCGATCGGCAGATCGGGAAGACATCGCTCGCCATCGATACCATCATCAACCAAAAACAGGATATATCACTTCGAACTCCAATCTGCATTTACGTTGCGATTGGCCAGAAGGAGTCGAAAGTCGCGCGGATTGTCGCAGAGCTTGAAAAACATGGTGCCCTGTCCTATACGATTGTAGTTTCTGCATCGGCATCGAATCCGGCACCGCTTTGGTACCTCGCGCCGTATGCGGGATGCGCCATGGGAGAATATTTTATGGATAAAGGCGAGGATGCGCTTATTATCTACGATGACCTTTCAAAACATGCGTGGTCCTATCGTCAGATGTCGCTTCTCTTGCGTCGTCCCCCGGGGCGCGAAGCATACCCCGGCGATATCTTTTACTTGCACTCTCGACTCCTTGAGCGCGCCTGTAAGTTGAGTAAAGATCATGGCGGAGGGTCGCTCACCGCGCTTCCCATCATTGAAACACAAGCCGGTGATATGTCTGCCTACATTCCCACGAACGTCATTTCCATCACTGATGGTCAAATCTATCTTGAGCCGGAACTTTTTTATCAGGGGCTGCGGCCAGCTTTGAGCGTGGGGCTTTCTGTTTCGCGTGTGGGCTCATCCGCCCAGACGAAAGCAATGAAGAAAGTTGCAGGGCGCCTGAAGCTTGATCTTGCGCAGTACCGAGAGCTTGCGGCGTTCGTGCAGTTTGGTTCCGAACTTGACGCCGCAACGCAAAAGCGGATTGAACGCGGGAAACGCATGACCGAGCTTTTGAAGCAGGGTGTGTATTCCCCAATGCCGTTTGAAAAACAGGTATGTGTGATCTGGGCAGGAGTGAACGGTTATCTCGATGATGTTGCGGTTGAGAAAATAGGGGAGTTTGAAAGCAAATTTCTAGAGTATCTTGATACAAAATATTCAAACGTCCTGCAAGACGTGAGAGAAAAGAGGGAATTAGGCGAGACTACCCTCAATCAATTAAAAGAAGCGATACAAGCGTTCAAAGAAGTTTTTACCTAAGCGTATGGCCGCATTACGGGATATTAAAAGGCGACTTCGTGCAACAAAAAATATGCAGCAAATCACGCATGCCATGGAAGCGGTGTCTGCTTCAAAGATGCGGCGAAGCCAGGGAGTTGCGCGTGCGGCGCGTCTCTATTCAATTAAAGCGCTCGAGATTCTTGGGAACATTGGCGAGACCATCGGTCGCCATCACCCGCTCTTTCGAGAAAATCCAACAGAGAAAATCGGGCTACTGCTCGTGACATCCGACAAAGGGCTTTGCGGGGGATACAATGCGAATGTTTTGAAACTCGCCTTGCGGTTTCTTGGGGACAAGCGAGATACTGAGACCGTTGTGGTCGGCAAAAAAGCAGTGCGTTTCCTCGAGCGAAGAAATATTGCAATTACCGGAAGATTTAGCGATTTCGGGGATTACATCGAGGTGGAGGAGACAAGCCCGGTTGCCAGATTGCTTTTGGATCGGTATCAAAAAGGAACATATAAAGAAGTGTGGGTGGCATATACCAATTTCGTCTCTACCCTGAAGCAACGCGCGGTCCTGCGCCGAATTCTCCCCATTGATGTAACGTGTATCCGAGAAGTTATTGACGGCGCACTCCCGAAGGAAGGAAAATACTCCGAACTGCGAAAAGAGTGGACCGAAGGACGAGTCGCAAGGGAATATCTTTTTGAACCCAACCGCGAAGAACTGTTTCTATCGTTGTTGCCATCCCTTTTTGAAGTCGCGATTCACCACATCATTCTCGAATCCAATGCTTCGGAACACTCGGCTCGTATGGTCGCGATGAAGAACGCGTCAGAGAATGCGGGAGAGATAATCCAGGAATTGAACCTTGCCTATAACAAAGCGCGCCAAGCCGGAATTACGAAAGAATTGTTGGAGATTGTTGCGGGGAAAGAAGCGCTGGAAAATGCGTGAAAATGAAAAGCCCTCTCGTTGAAGCGAGAGAGCCTGTTTCCTGATGCGTTACTTTAACGGCAGTACCACGACGATCTTGAAATCGCCCTGTTTGATTACCTTGACACCCTGGAATTCAAGGTCTACCTTCGGTGGCGTATAGAATGCGCCTGTCGGAACGAGACGGCACCGTGATTCAGGTTCATCCTTGTTATTTTCATCAGTGCCGGCTACGATAAGCCGATAGAAATCGGTTCCATTGTGAGATTCTGTCCCTACAATTTGCGCCTGGTATGTGCCCGTGCCAAGACCCTCTTGGCAATCGCCTTTGTGCATATCCCGGGTATTCTCAATGGCCTCGATAGCGAATGCTTCATACGAGAGCGCTACTCCAGCCAGGAGTACCATTCCCAAGAACATCGCCCAGCCCTTCTTTCCTAGACTAAGTAGGAGTAGGGCTACTCCCAGTGCCCCACCTATACTTATCCCAATCGCAAGACCAACCATGAGTGCCATACCATTCCTCCTTTTGAATTTATGGCATACAACCCTGTCTTCTATATACATACTAACAAATTCTAAAAAATATGTCAAGTACCTCAAGGACAATCGGTAAAATCATTCAAATAATTGGTCCCGTCGTTGACGTGGAATTTCCCGCCGCGGGCGAGGTCTCGTCCCAAAGGGGCGGAGAGGAAGAAAAGCTTCCGGGAATTTATCATGCATTGGAAGTAAAGCGAGAAGATGGCAAGCGATTGGTGCTTGAGGTGGCACAGCATCTTGGCGGCGGCAGGGTGCGGGCAGTTGCCATGGGCTCGACCGATGGACTCAAGCGGGGGACAGAAGTAAAAGATACAGGCAGCCCCATCACCGTACCCGTTGGCGAGAAAACACTGGGGCGGCTTCTGAATGTTGTCGGTGATCCGATTGACGGAGGGGAAGAGATTGCAACAGGAGCACGCGCGTCTATTCATACAAAAGCACCCGTCTTTATCGAGCAATCCACCAAAACAGAAGTTTTCGAGACAGGCATCAAAGTTATCGATCTCCTTGCCCCCTTTATAAAAGGGGGGAAAGTCGGGCTTTTCGGCGGCGCGGGAGTGGGGAAAACAGTACTCATCCAGGAACTTATTCATAATGTCGCAACCAAACACGGCGGGTACTCTGTGTTTACCGGAGTAGGCGAGCGATCGCGCGAGGGGAATGCATTGTATCTTGAAATGAAAGAATCCGGCGTTTTGAAAAACACCGCGCTTGTATTCGGGCAGATGAATGAACCGCCCGGAGTCCGCCTTCGCGTTGGACTTTCCGGTCTTACGCTTGCAGAATATTTCCGCGATCAAGGGAAAGACATCCTTCTTTTCATAGATAACATCTTTCGGTTCACGCAAGCCGGTTCCGAAGTATCTGCCCTTCTTGGGCGCATGCCCTCTGCGGTGGGCTACCAGCCGACCCTTGCGACAGAAATGGGCGAACTGCAGGAACGTATCACTTCAACAACGAAGGGTTCGATCACATCGGTACAGGCAATTTTTGTGCCCGCGGATGATCTTACCGATCCTGCGCCCGCAACCACGTTTTCCCATCTTGATTCTACTATTGTGCTTTCTCGCCAGCTCTTTGAGCTTGCGATCTATCCCGCAGTAGATCCATTGGATTCAACTTCAACCGTCTTGGATCCAAAAGTAGTAGGCAAAGAACATTATGAAGTTGCGCGCGAGGTGCAGCGGGTATTGCAAAGATACAAAGACCTCCAGGATATTATCGCAATCCTGGGTATGGAGGAACTTTCCGAAGAAGATAAGGTGCTTGTGGGACGAGCGCGAAAGATTCAGCGATTCCTTTCACAGCCATTTGCCGTTGCGGAAGTATTTACCGGGACCCCCGGGGAATATGTGTCGCGCGAAGAGACAGTTCGCGGTTTTAAAGAGATTCTTGAGGGCAAGCATGACGACAAAGACGAAAGCGTGTTTTATTTGAAAGGAACCATAGGGGAAGTTAAATCCTAAGCACTAAATCCGAAATCCCAAACAAATCAAAATGACAGAAACACAAAATCCAAAACAATATGACCTAGAGGAGCGTACACTGAATTTTACAAAGCAAACCATAGAATTCACGAATAAAATTTCAAAGACTATAGCGAATATAGAAATTATTAAACAGCTCATAAGAGCTGCCGGTTCGATAGGAGCAAATTATATTGAAGCGAATGAATCTCTTAGTAGAAAAGATTTTGTTATGAGAATCAAGATCTGCCGTAAAGAAGCTAAAGAGGTTCGTTACTGGCTCAAGCTTCTTACTGCGAATAGCGAGTTATTCGAAAAAGAACGGGAAAAGTTCATTCAAGAAGCAACAGAACTTATGAAAATATTTGGTGCAATTTTAGAAAAATCAAAAAAAATTTAGATATTTGAATTTTGAATTTGTTTAGGATTTAGAGATTAGAATTTAGGATTTCA
>CAYJUQ010000046.1:5152-6997 GCA_964373425.1 uncultured Candidatus Saccharibacteria bacterium | reverse complement strand
TCAAAGCGAATAATTTTATTGCAGAAAAGATGAAAGCGGGGTCTCCCCCCGTTTGACGGAACGGGGGGAGACCCCGCCTCTGACTCCACCTATGCCTACGCAGAAAATTATAGCTTCATTTTTCTCGTTGATTTTTTTGTTCCAACCGCTGCATGTATTTGCACAGCCACAAGCGGTATCTTTTTTTATTGATTCAAATCACGATGCGAGCGGCCGTTCAAGCGCAAAGGTGCTTCTCCTCAAGACAGGTACCCCCGCCTATTTCTACATCGATAAAGACTATTACGAAAATTTATCTACGGCAGATCGAGTTGCACTTGTTGGTGCGGTAGAGAACCTTAACCAAGAGTTCACCGTTACTATTTATCCCAAAACGCGAGCGCTTTTGGGCGAAGAGTGGAACCCGGGGATTGATGGCGACTCGCGCATTTTTATTTTCATGCATCCCATGAAAGAAGAGAGCGGCGGGTATGTGCGGCCGCAGGATGAGTATCCGGTCGCCGCCTTTGCCAATTCGAATGAACACGAACTGATCTACCTTAATACATCGAAGCTCACCCACCCTCATATAAAAAGCATTCTCGCGCATGAGTTCCAGCACCTCATTAATCTGTACCAGAAAGAGAGATTGAGAGGGGTGCGGGAAGAAACATGGCTGAACGAGGCGCTCTCGGAATATGTGCCTACGTTTCTTGGATATAATAATGTATGGGAGGGAAGCTATCTTAAAACACGGGTGCAAGATTTCCTCAATTTGCCTCCCGATTCCTTGCTTGATTGGAGTGGGAGCGCGGCTGATCTCGCATCGGTAAATATCTTTATCCATTACCTCACAGATCGATATGGCACAGATCTGCTTCGTAATCTTGAGGGAACGTCGATGACGGGGAAGGCTGCGCTTGATGAGGTACTGGCCGGAAGCGGCCTTCGCCTCCGAGATGTATTTACCAACTGGGCAATTGCGAATTTCATCAATAACATTACCGAGGGACATGGCGATCTCTATACCTATCGAAATCCAAATCTTTTCTTTGGCCACCTTCGTGCGAACGTGAGCGCGACATTCAACATGTTTTCGGGTACAAAGGCAGAAGGGACGTTTGCGGTGAAAGACTGGCAAGCCGCATACTTTAAATTTCAACCCGCAGTACTCGGGAATACGGGGGAGAACGTCCTTAGGATTACATTTGACGGGGAAGATCGCAATACCGAATTCCGCGTTGCCTATCTTGCGAGTGACTTTTCAGGGAGATACAACGTACAGTTTCTTGATGTGGTCAATTCCGAGCGTAAGGGGATAGTATATGTTCCGGATTTCGGCACCAAAGTTTCCTCTGTTGCGGTGGTCGTAGCAAGTGTATTTGCCGATTCCATGGAGACGGGCACGCACTTTTTTAAACCCTTTCTTTTAAGCGGGGAGCTTGGGGGGGACAGCCTCGCGAGTTATCCAGATGGCAGTCTTCTTCGCAGAGCGGGAGATACGAAGGTGTACGTCGTGAAAGGGGGCGCACTTCGCTGGATCCAAAGCCCGGAGATTTTCAATGGGTACGGTCACCTGCGATGGGAGAATATTCTTGGGGTGAACCAAGAAGTGCTGGGGCTTTACCGGGAATCACGGCTTATACGAAAATATGATGACTTTCGCGTGTTCGAGGTGGATGCGGGCGGGACAAAGCACTGGCTCAATATGGATCCGCGCGCGTTCGAGACGAGTGGCCGAAGCTGGGAGGATATCTACATAGTGAACGAGAATGAATTCAATTGGTTCAAGCTTGGCCTAGATATTAGAAGTTAGGCAAGAAAGAAACCGCAAATTCATACCACAAATATGCATAAAAACTGCCG
>CAYJUQ010000046.1:0-5052 GCA_964373425.1 uncultured Candidatus Saccharibacteria bacterium | reverse complement strand
CAGATTAACGGGAAATCACAAGGCGCGAATCGGGTTACGCTTCACCGCGCCCTCGGAGCTCTGCGGGAAGAGCTTCCAACCGGGGGGGTCTGACCCCGGAATCAGTCCAAGAAACCCACTGTAACAAACAGCGGGTTTTTTCGTCATCATAGGTGTAGAGGCTTTCTCCAAGACAATGACCGAGAAAGAGTTTATCAAAAAACTTCAAACCCTCACGCAAATTCGCCCAGATCAAGAATGGGTGAATTTTTGCTATCAGGATCTGATACATCAGTTAGATGACGAGTCTTATCAGCACCAAGATCAATGGTCTTGGAACCGTTGGCTTGTAAATCCTCTGAATCGTCTTGTAGTCACCGTTTTTGCCCTCCCCCAGCCCCCGAAAGTCGTCGCAACGCTCGTCGTGATGGCGGTTGGATTTTCTATGGTGGTGAGCGCTAGCCAGCGCAGCCTTCCCGGCGATGGTCTTTATCCGTTGAAACTCGCATTCGAGAAGAGCTTTACAGTAGTCCCGGGCGAAGAGAATCAGGCAAAACTCCATACCCGTCTTGCGGAAAGGAGGATTAAGGAACTCGAACAATTCACTCTTAATGCGGAAGTCAATGCGGAAACGGTATTGCCGGTACTCGAAGGATTTAAAAAAGAAATTTCCGCTACAAAAGAAACGCTTACCCGAGCTGCCGAGACGCAGAATGGCGATGCAGTGAAGTTTGCGAAGCTCCTAACCGAGGAAACCACAAGATATCAAGCGTCACTTCTCGGGGCATATAACGCAGCGACAGATGAGGAAACAAAAGATACGCTCAAGGAAGCAATTGCCTATACGGAAGATACGCGGCTTAAGGCGCTTACGGTCATCACTTCCGCATCGGAAGGGAACCAGGAATTTACCGATGAGCTCCGCAGGGCGGTGGAGACAAAAATTGAAAATCTCAAACAGAGGCTTGCAACTGGTGGGGATGGAAATATAAACAATCAGGTTTCGTCACTGGTACATGAAGCAGAAACGCTTCTTGAAAATGGTGATACCCCGAGTTTACTCGAGGCATTGGAGCTCGTCGAAAATGCAGAAGAACTATTAGAAAGGTAGCGCATCAGTTGAATCAGCGAATTCCATCTAGCGAAAATCAGTACTCGACTTATCCACAATTGACTGCTCTTCCTGCTCTTTCTAAAATGGAATAATGTCCCGCACTTAAGAAGCTCTGTTTATGTTCTACGTGTATATTTTACAAGACAGTCGAACAGGGGTAGCCTTCGCAGAGCTTCTTAAGTGCGGGATAATGTGCTGAAAATAGAACCCTCGAGGTCGTCCCTCCACGATATCGGGAAGAAGGTTTTATTTCGGCGTGAAAATTTTACAAATAAACCAATTGTATTGCGAGGATGCTGCTTGTCGAGTAGCGTCCGGGCAACCACGTTATAAAATAACGTGGGTTACGAAAAGGTCGACGTTGGTAGTAATTAAGATTTAGCGTTTATTGTTCAATACTAGTAATGAGCAATAAACCTGAATCAATAAAAAACTAAACAAAAAAATGTCACAAAAAACAAAAGTAATGAGTAAAACCATTTCAGTCGTGACTTCCCTCACGACTGTAGTATGGCTTTCGGGCGTAAGCTTGCTTATGCCATACGCTGCCTTGGCAGTTGCCGATGGTGATTTGCTCAAGACCGCTGACAACCCCGATGTCTACATTGTGAAAGTTGTTGGTGCAAAGATGTTCAAACGACTCATCTTGAATCCCGACATCTTCAATCAATACGGGCATCTCAAGTGGAGTAACATCCAGACGGTAAGTCAGGCGGTTATTGACGGATACACCACGGTAGCGCTCATTAGGCAGTATAACGACGTAAAAGTATATCACCTTGTGCCAAACGGCGATGTGGGTGAAAAGCATTGGGTCGCAACCGCAGCAGATTTTGTTGCATTGGGGTACGACTGGGATTCAATTTATGTCTCGAATGTAAATGAGACAACTTCCTATGTCACCGGTGCCAACATGACCGTAACACCGCCACCATCTGCATCTGCCTTTGAGGTGAAGCTTTCTTCGACCACTCCTGCAGCGCAAACCGTTGCGCTTGGCGTGGTCGCACAGCCATGGACCAAATCAGACTTCATGGCAGGTGCAGAAGCAGTAACCGTTTCTGCCATTAAAGTAACAAAGAGCGGACTTCACGATAACAATGATGTTTCCGATGTCCGGCTCTTTGACGGTTCAACCCAAGTAGGTGGAACCCAGGCATTCAATACCACGACAAACCAGGCAAGCTTTTCCGGTCTTAACTGGACGATTCCTGCAAACACCACCAAGACTCTCACCATTTCGCTTTCCATTGCGGTTAGTCCAACTGGAACCGCAGGGAACACGGTTGTCGTAGGGGTTAACTCCGCGGCAGATATTACTGCCACAAAGACCGCGACCGGTTCATTCCCGGTAAAGGGTGCATCGTTTAGTCTTGCTGCCGCAGCAGTGGGCACATTGACCGTAACGCACAACTCGTTGGGTGACGCGAATGTTCTTTCCGGCTCCACCAAGCAACAGCTTGGTTCCTGGAAATTCGAAGCAGCGAACGAAACCGTTGACCTCTCGAAGTTAGTGGTTACGAACAACGGGAGCGCAACAGACGCAGACGTATCAACATTCGTCGTGGAATACTCCGGAGCAGTGGTTGCGAGTGCTTCAAGTATGGTGAACGGGCAAATCACCCTTAACTTTTCTCCCGTATTCCAGATTCCGGTAAGCACCACAAGAGCCCTTTACCTCTACGGTAATATTGCATCTGGTATCACCACATCTCGGACATTCCGCGGCACAATCAGTCTTGCGCAGAATGTTGTTGCAGCGGGTGCGGTCACGAATGGCGCGCTTGAGGGCACGGGTGGTTTCCCGGTTCCCGCTTCCGCGTCAGAGAACATCATGACTATCAATCAGGGTTCTCTTGTCACGTCGACCTACACTGCGACCCAACCCTCAACTCAGGACTACGTAAAGGGCACCACACAACGGCACTTTACCGCGCTTCAGTTTAGCGCTGGCGCTGTCGAAGGGGTACGGGTTACCAAACTTGTTCTCACCGAGAATGGGGCGGGTACATGTGCGGTAACTGACCTCTCAAATGTGACGCTGTATGATTATAGCCCTGCAACTGCAATAGAAACCCAGGTGGGTTCTTCAGCGGGATTAATTGGCACAACCGTAACCTTTGGTTCAAACACGGCAAACGCCTTTGACACCTCTGGTCTCTTCGATATCGCGGCATCAGGAAATAAGTACATCCATGTCCGCGCCGACATCCCGACAGGGGCTACAACCGGAAATGATTGTGCTCTTTCCGTTGCGGCAACTACTGATGTGAAAGCAGATGGTCTTTCTTCAATGAATGACATCCCCTCTGCAAGCGTCACTGGAACCGCAGACGTTTCTCTTAATCAACACAACGTTTCCGCGAGCGGAACCATAACCGCTGCGCTTAGCGGTACGAGCCCAAGCTCTTCAACCGTGTATGCAAACGGCCAGACCGGAGTCGTGCTTGCCAAGTACGACTTTACCGCGGCCTCCGGAGAAGACATTCTCGTATCCTCACTTCAGTTTGACTTCTATGAAGTCGCACACACAGGAAGTGAAACCGATGCTTTAGATTCGGGAGATTTAGCAAACGTGAAGCTTATGAACGGAACAACGCAGGTTGGTTCAACCGTAGCTTCCCCAACGGGAACAGCTACTTTCTCGCCAAACCTTACCGTTAAGGCGGGAAAGATGGTAACCTTGAGCGTTGTGGCGGATATTCCCAGCGCCGCAAGCTTTACTGATCCAACTAACGTCCACGTTGACCTTGATTCTTCCGAGGCAAGCGTCGCGGGGCAGGCATCAGGCGCAACGGCAAATGTTCTTACCAACGGAACTACGGATGTGGCAGGAAATCCTCTGACGGTTACCACTGGAACCTTAACGACATCCTTGGTACAGCCTCCGGTAACCGGAAATGTCATCAAGGCAGGAACAGGCGTTGATCTTCTTAAGGTTCTCTTTACCGCAGGAGTTGCAGAGACGGTACGTGTCACCTCGGTGAAATTCACCGTCGCGGGTGACGTGTCTTCTTCCAACACAGCCAACCTTTCTTCGACCCTGCTTCTTGCAGACGTTAACCAGCTTGGTTTCTACGTTGACGGCGTGCTTCAGGGAAGCATGAAAGATCTGACCGCTGGTACTGAGATAGGAACCGTAACATTCTCCGGCCTTGCGATTGACGTAACTGCAGGCGGACAACGAACCGCGGTTCTTAAGGGCAATATTCTTGCAGGCGGAGTTACTGGTCATCTGATTTGGGCGGTAGTTACCGATAACGTGGACATTACGGCAACCGGCCTTTCTTCCAACACCGCGTTGGCAACCGGCGCGCTTACCGGTATTCCGAACGTTTCTTCAGAAGGCGGTCAACAGACCAAGGCTAATATCTCGGTAATTCACACATTAGCAGCAAGCGGTACCCTAACCGTTGCTGCAGCCCCCGCTGATTCCGAGACCACTTCTCGCATCGTGCTTGCCGGCGCAACCAACGAGGTCTTCCACAAAGTGAAGCTTACCGCTTCAACTGCCGAAGATATTGTAGTTGGGAAAGTCCGCGTAGTGCGATCGGGTGGCGTTGACTCTGACTTTGCCGCAGGCGGCATCTCTGTCTGGGATGGTACTACTTCCCTTGGCTCCGGAACCCTTGCGAGCGGTTCGGTTGACATTACCTTCAGCCCGCTTCTCGTTGTTGCAAAGGGTACTTCCAAGACCCTTACGATTAAGGGAAGTTTGGTAGCCGCAAGTTCTCTTGTTTCCGGTTCTAGCCCAATGGTTTCCGGTGATGTGCCGCAGCTTGGCGTTGAGTACAACATTCAGACAGGAGGGTGGAATTCAACTTACGCCAACAAGTACAACATTGGCGCGCAGGGTATATCATCCGGTCAGGCGATTACCACGACCGCATCCGCAAACCTTCTAGGAAACGTGATGACCCTCCGAAAGACCGCTCCGACTGTTGCTCTCGCCTCAGGAT
>CAYJUQ010000045.1:4544-7354 GCA_964373425.1 uncultured Candidatus Saccharibacteria bacterium | reverse complement strand
GGGGTTTACAGCCTGCAATTTATGCGGTACCCTTGGGATTGTCTATGACATTCGCAGTCATAAAAACTGGCGGGAAGCAGTACCTGGTGAAACCGGGTATGAAAATTCGAGTTGAGAAGTTACCCGGGAAGGAGGGGGAGACCGTTACCTTGAGCGAGGTATTACTTGTGGGAGATGAGGTGACGGTTGAAGTTGGGATGCCTATTGTTTCGAAAGTAGCGGTGGAAGCACGCGTGCTTCGGCAGGAGCGAGCACCAAAGATAATTATTTTCAAATATAAACCCAAAAAGCGCTATAGAAAAAAAGCGGGGTATCGACACCACTTCAGCGAGCTTGAGATTCTCACTATTAAAAAAGCGGGCGCAGAAGCACCCGTGAAAACATTACAAAAAGAATCGCGCAGCGCAACAAGGACTACTCCACGGAAGATAAAAGCGGTGAAAAAATCTTAACCCCCCGTTAACTCCTTCCTTCAAACGCGCTCTTCAGTGTTTCTTCATCAGTATATGCGATTTCTCCCCCTCGGGGGATCCCCCGTCCAAGACGGGTTATTTTTATTTGTGGGATATTTTTGAACCGCTCTTTGATGTAGCGAAAGGTAGTATCGCCCCCAAGATCGTGGTCTGTAGCAATGATGAGTTCTTGCACCTCGCGTTTCCCCATCTCTATTCTCTGATACAGGTCATTAATGCGGTTTTTCGTCTCATGGATAGAGTTGGGGAGGGTAATATTTTCTCCAAGAACGAAATACGTTCCATCGTATAATCCTGCATCTTCAATAGACCAAAGATCAATTTCAGTAGTGATAACGCACATCTTTGTGTTCGTGCGGCGAGGATCTCGGCAAATTGTGCAGCGTCCTGGTATATCTCCCTTTTCTTTTTCAAATACCGCAAAGCATTGTGGGCATCGATATACATTTGCCTCCATGTCGTTCAATGCCGCACGGATGGTATTGAGGACACTCCGCGGCTCGTCTTTTAATAAAGAAAATACGCATCGAGCGGCATGTTTGGGCCCGATGCCGGGAAGTTTTTTAAATTCATCTATCGCATTTTGAATGGGACGGGGGTACATGTGTAAGTTCGAACAACCTTACTGAACTTTATTCGACATGTTGTTTTTCAAGAGTTCGAAAGGTGACACGATCCTTATCGAAATAGAGCTCTATCTTTCCTACCGGGCCGTTTCTATGTTTTGAGATGAGGATCTCAGTAATGTGCTTACGAGGGCTATCGTCTCGTTCACGATCCTCCTTGTAAAGGAAGAGCACGACATCAGAGTCTTGCTCGAGTGAACCAGATTCTCGAAGATCAGAAAGCCGTGGAATTTGAGGGGAGCGTTGTTCTACCGCACGTGAAAGCTGGGAGACGGCGAGTACGGGGACTTGGAGTTCTCGTGCAAGGGTCTTGAGCGAACGGGAGATTTCCGTCACCTGCTGGACGATGCTATCCGAGGTGGTACGCGGCTGGATAAGCTGGAGGTAGTCAACAATAAGGAGTCCCAATCCATATTTTGATTGGAGTCTCCGCGCCATCGCGCGCATCTGAAGAATGTTGAGCGCTGGGCTATCGTCAATAAAAATAGGTGCTTCAGAAAGGAGGCCAATTGCATGCTGCAGTTTTACAAAATCATTGAGCTCTCCTTCGGCAGAGAGTCTTCCTGTGCGAAGCCTCCAGAGATCAATATTTGCTTGGGCGGCGAGAAATCGATCAACAATTTGTTCTTTCGACATTTCAAGACTGAAGATGCCAACGGGTATGCCGCTGAGTGCGATATTTCGTGCAACATCAAGGGCGAATGCGGTTTTACCAAGACTCGGGCGTGCGGCAAGTAAGATAAGATCAGATCGCTGGAGCCCTGCGAGATAGTTATCAAGATCGCTGAAGCCGGTAGAGACGCCCCGCAGGAGCGATTCATGCTTGTGGAGCTTATCAACCCTATCAAAGGCTCCTTCGAGCGTGGCCTTCAAGGGGATGAAATCCTGTCGGAGTGATCGCTGAGAGATGGTGAAAATTTTATTTTCCGCCTCATCAAGAAGAATATCTACATCTTCTTCTTCTTTATACCCAAGGAGCGTGATATGGTGCGCCGCGTCGATGAGGTCTCGTAACACTTTTTTTCGTTTCACCACATCCGAGTAGTGCGCAAGATGACTTGCGGTGGGGACGGAGTTTACCAGTTCCGTGAGGTACGATCGCCCCCCTACAAGTTCAAGGCCCCCCGTTTCCTTGAGACGGTTGACGAGTGTTAAAAGATCAATGGGTTCCCTGCGTTCGTAAAGCCCCACCATAGCCTGGTAGATAATCTGGTGCGTATCTTTATAGAAATCTTCAGGGCGCAATGCGTCGACAACATTTACAATACCGTGTTTATCAAGCATCAGGGATCCTAAAAGCGACTGTTCTGCCTCGACGCTTTGTGGGGGAAGTTTCTCGAAATGTTTTTTAGTGGAAGACGGCATACGATACTATTTACTAGTATTACCCTCTCTATAATTCTATTCAATGAATGTGGCAAGCACAATATTGACTACTTTTAATTTATATGTTAATATACATATAGAACCATACAATGTGGTTTGGGTATCACAAACAGCAAAAGAAAGGGTGGATTACTACAATGGCTGGTGGCAAGAAGGACGGGAAGCGACGGCTCAAATTAAAGGCAAAACGTCGCGAGAGAAAAGAGCGGCAGCGCCTGCCCGGTGTTGTGGGAGATGCTTCGCGTGCTGATGCGAATCGTGAAGAAGATGTAGATGAAGAGGATATCGCTGAAGAAGGCGCCCAAGCGTTTGTAGATGAGGTTCG
>CAYJUQ010000045.1:0-4444 GCA_964373425.1 uncultured Candidatus Saccharibacteria bacterium | reverse complement strand
GAGTCGAGAGATTCCCCCAACGTCCTTTCCGCCTCAAGACACTACGCGAGATACGTCTCATGAGGTTCAAGATGAACGAGTGGTGTCTCCTCTCCCCAGTATGGATGCGCCGCATCGTTTTCAAGAATCCGAGCCTTCACTACCCGAAGCAGTCTCAGAAGTCGAGAGGGAGGAAGAAGAGCCATCTTTTTCCGATCCCGAAGCGTCTCGGGATCAGGGCGTCTCGAGCAGGAAATGCCCTGTCTGTAAAAGTGAACGCGACAGAATCCGGTTCGATGTTTTCGATGCGACGGGGAAGCTTCGAAGACGGAAGGTAATGATCTTACCGTGTAACAACGGCGACTATTTCAAGGCAGACTTTCTCGCATAAGTATCCTTCAAGCGCCACATAACTGTGGCGCTTTCTCATCTCAATATGATATACTATATATGATGACACTTGAACGACAACTTGCAACCATTGGCCTTTCAGAAAATCAGGCAAGTGTGTATCTTGCTTCTCTTCTCTTGGGTTCTTCAACTGTTCTTCGTATTTCCGAAAAAGCACGCATCAAACGCCCCACTGCCTACGTTGCGATCGAAGAACTTATGAGGCTTGGGCTCATGAGTACGTTTACGAAAGGGAAGAAGCGATATTTTTCTGCGGAGAGTCCGGAGAAGCTTCTCGATCTTGTTATGGGAGAGAAACAGGAATTAACGCTCAAAGAAAAATCCCTTGGAGAACTCCTCCCACAGTTGCTTTCGGCCTTTACCATCACGAAAACGAAACCCCAGGTAAGGTTCTTTGAGGGGAAAGAGGGGATTGAAGCCATCCAGCGGGACATCATTACTACGAAACCCTCACTCATTTATTCATTTGTACCTCTCGATCCTGCGCATCAACTCTTCCCGCCTCAAGCGAACGATCATCGTCAAAAGATTCTGCGCCTCAAGGGCGTAAAAGTGAAATCTATTTATACAAGCAGAAATGGCAGGGTTCTTCCTGAACGGCAGGGTCCCATGGTGACCAAATTTGTCTCCCCGAAAGAATTCCCCTTTTCCACCGAAATTGTAATCTACGGGGATAAAGTGGCATTCCTTGCGTTAAAAGACGAAATCTTGGGAGTAGTGATTGAAAGCAGGCAAATCGCAGAAACCATGCGTACCGTTTTTCATCTTGCCTGGAGTGGAAGAGAGATGAAAAAATAAAATAGACGAATCTTAAAGGGTTTTGAATTCCCTTGTTTGCGTCCTTCCCCCGGAAACAAATGACGGCCAGAGCATGTGCTCTGGCCGTTTTTGTCTCTTGATCTTTGTGAGACCTCGTGAAAATTCTGGAATACTACCTTACTTTCACGAGTCCCTCGTATAATCTATATCGTTCCGATATAACGATGGAACGAAGAGTTTTCAAGTTTGGGAGTGCCGTTGATCCTAAGGAGAGTATTTTCTTTCTCTTCATGCGGTATGGATATGAATAGCGTGCTTCAATTTTCCATCCACATTTCACTTTACCCAGCATCACCTTGTTATATGTGCGACTACCGATAAAACCATTGAGAACCCGGGGAGATCAGCAATATTTGAATGAAAAGGAACGATGTCGGTATTTCGTCAGCCTCCGCCCGGGCAGTGGGCTACGGGCCGCAAAAACCAGTGGAGCGTTATCGGATCCTCTAGATTGGGGTTTTCACGAATCTTTTCGGAATCGTCTCCTTGGTACCCTGTATAATCTCTATTTATTCCCATCCGGCATTCACCTCCTTTCCTTGTCTTGTTTTCGGGAAAGGTGTTCTGCACGGCGTTTCTGAATTTCAAGAATGGTGAAAACGGAACGCCCGCTCTCTCTCACTCGGCGTTTTTGTGCGCCTTTTTTCCGTCTGCGATTCGCCTTCGCTACTTTGTTACCGTTTTCTTCCATGACATGTCACCTTCCCAATACAGGGTATTGTAGCATGGCCAAAAAATCTTGTCAATAGTTTGAGACATAATTTGCTTTTTTGCAATTGACGAGATACATTTTTAAATTTAGTTTTCTTCATACAATGTGCGGCGTTCGGCGAAAACCCCAATTTTATTGAATTTTGTCATGAACTCTTGACAAAATTTCTAGGTGGGTATATAATGTAATGTTTAAAGAATTTGACACTCCTTCGCGGATAAATCCTAATGAACCCCACACACTGAAGAATGAGCGCGGAGGGGGATTGACAATAACATAAACCGACTGTTGAGTGCGTGGTTCTCTTATCGTAAACTCCCGATGTTTTTGCGTGATCTTGACTTCGCTCATCGGAAGAAGCGTGAAGCGTATCCGTTAAGAGAGACATCGGCTCGATGGTTGATTTATATGCATCTCCCGTTTATCTTCTTAGGGCACAAAGCAATATGATGTTTGGCCTCATATAAAGAAGAGACGAGATGATGAAGAAGGTTGCCAAGTACATATATTGGTAACCTAGGTCTCCTTACCGAGGTAGGGAGACCCCAGGCCGCATTTTGAAAAGAATGGTGGGCTGGGGCCTCCCTACAATTTTTTAGTAGTGCCCTCCCTCGTTCTTGATCTCGACAGAAATAATTTTGTGACGAGGTCAAGACCGAGGCTCTTTCTAGAAAAATGGAGGTGTCACATGCCCGAGAAGATGAAACCCATCATCGTCCTCAAGACCTTTTTCGGCTACAAGCCCGGCCAGCAACTGAAGGACTTCGCTGAAGAGTTGCGGAAGCTCTCTCCCGAAGAGAAGAGTGAGCTTGTCGCGCTCGCCGCGAAGGAGCTCGGGGTCGAGCTCGACTTGTCCTGAGCCAGTCGAAGGACGAGTCCTAATGCATTTTTGTGAACGCAATACGCAAGGGGTCTCGGTCTTCAAAATACCCGTCTAGTATCTTACCAATGTATATGGAGATCTACGACGGGTATTTAGTTTCTTTTTCGTCAAAAATAGTTGACAAGATTTTAAGGATATGCTATAATACGCTATTCAATGAAAAAAGATCGTTGAGAAAAAATCGTTACAACAGATATACTTCTCTTCAACAGTTTGGGGGGGTGCCCACTGTATCCTCCTTAAGGATGGGTTCGCCTATAAAAGGGCGGATAAGCCTTGTGCCGAAACCCTCTCAAACTGTTGGAGAGAAGTTTAGCCGCAAGGAGGACGGCATGCCTAAGCCAAACGGCGGATTCATATATCACGTCGTCATGGGCGTAGTATACACGCGTCTTGAGGACGCGCTTGCCGCAAAAGAGCGGTAAGCCCCCACAACCGAATAGGGTCCCAGCCAACCCCGAACCGTTTGGTTCGGGGTCCACAAGAGGTTTTGAAGGAAAATTCGAAATTTCTTGTGAACCTCTCTATGCGGGATAGACATAGAGCGTCGGGCCGCGAGCCTAATGCCGGACGTGAGCGGGGACGGAGACCGCAGGCAGAAAAAGAACATTCACATTCTTCAAATGGAGGAAAAATCAGAGATGGCACACGCAATAAAGCGAATCCAGTGCAAGGACTGCGGATCCGAGGATCAGTTCCCCCACGAAGATCCAAGGGAGACGGTCGAGTGTCGAGGGACGCTCCAGAGTGGGAAGACGTGCGGCAAGGCACTCACGCCGAGTGTCACCACCCTCACGTTCCCGCAGATGTTCCGTGCCGGCGAGATGCGGACGATCCGGCTCACCCCTAAGGCTCTGGCACTGCCGCTCGTGAAGGACTTCCCGGTCAAGGAGTACCACGGGGAGCAGGTCGGCATCATCAAGGATGGCCCGGACAACGAGGGGCTCGTCGACATCATGCTTCCGTACCCTTTCATCTCCCGGGAGGGTGCGAAGACCCGGTCCATCACGACTCTTGCCGTTCCGCACGGCATGCTCATCTAACCGAGAGGAGTAGTATCATGCAAGTTCGAGTGTTTGGCCCTTGTTGGAAGTGTCGCTGGATGGGGCGCGAGGAGAATCTTTCCGATCGCACCCCGCGCCATAAGGACAACAAAAACCAGGTCTACATCGACTGCCCGCGCGGCCGTTGCATCGGCAAGGCCTACCTGAATGAGCACGAGGTGAAGGGCCTCAAGCTCTTGCGAAAGGAGGCCCAGAGGGTCTTCCGCGCGCGTCAGGCAACGGCGAACGCCTCCTAAGTTTTCCCCGATCGCAATCGGGGAGAAGCAAACCCCGAGTCCCCTCGATTACGATCGGGAGGACTCGGGGACTCACAAGAGCACTTTCATCAAGAGAGTGTTCTTGGGAGGAAAAAGTAAATAGCAGATAGCAAAAGCACGCAAAGGAGGATCGATGAGCATTGATATCCATTCCTTGAGTGCCGACCCCCGAGGGCGGGCGTTGAGCAACTTTTCTCCTCACACATTCGTGCTTGATGGAGAAAAATTTGCGTGTGTTGAGGCGTTCATACAAGGGATCAAGTTTCCCGAAACCGATCCAACGCGCGAGCGTGTCTTTAAGATGAACGGAAGATACGCA
>CAYJUQ010000044.1:3309-7576 GCA_964373425.1 uncultured Candidatus Saccharibacteria bacterium | reverse complement strand
AAACGGATGGTTACCACGATTCACGGTACGGGGAAAGCGCCGCTCATGATCGGAGATTTTGAACAGGAAATGATTGTACGTCCGGAAGGGGTGAAGGAAGCCTGCCTGAAGGCAGTGGCTGATGCTGAGAAGGTGAGCGGCACGAAACCAGAAGAGATGCATCTTGGTATCGGGGGTAATTTTGTCCGCGGAGAGACCACCACGTTCAACTACACGCGCGTTGATCCGAGGGTCAAAATAGAGCTCAACGAGTTGAAAAACGCATTCCAGAAACTTCACTGGAAAGCGGTAGAGCGAATCAGGGCAAAGATGAGCGCGGAGCGGCAGGGGGGGCGCGGCGATATCAAGATTTTGCACGCCCTCATTCAGGATGTGAAGATCGATGGCTACGGGGTTGATAGTCCCATTGGGCTCAAGGGGAAAATCATCGGGTTTACCGTGTTCCATACCTTCCTGCCTACTATCAATTTTGAGATTCTCACCAGCCTTATCGCATTTCTCGGGAAGCGCATCGGAGGTATCTGGCAGCCATCTTACGGCGTCTTTAGGGTGCTTCGTCGCGGGAAAGATGCGCCGAGTGACTTCGTCCTTATAGATGTAGGTGGGAGTGTCACCGAGATTGCGCTCGCCCGCAAGGGGATGCTTGTCGGGATAAAGGAGTTTGCCATTGGCGGGCGTACCATCTCGAAACGCATCAGTCGGGATTTGGGTATCGGATTTTGGGAAGCAGAACACATCAAACTTCACTACAATCGTTCCGAAGTAAGCTCGTATGTTGCCGGAAAACTTTCACGTCTGCTTGAGCGAGACCTTGCCATGCTTGAATCGGGCATTGAGATTTCCCTCAAAGAACTTGCACTTTTGAATATTCTCCCCTCAAAGATTTTTGTGTATGGCGGGGGGTCGAGTATGATTCAGCTTCAGGAACTCCTCAAGAAATCTCAATTACTTGTGAACCTTCCCTTCACGGAGTCGCCACAACTCACCTTTTTACAAACCGCCGATCTTAACGAACTGAACACAAAAGATCCCTCAATGCTTACTGATCCGAGTTGGGTGGTGGCAGCTGCGATGGCTAAGGATTCAATTTTTTCTGGTGATGAAAATATAATGCAGCGGACGCTCAGGAGTATTATGAATGTTATGCAATATTCTATTTAATACACCTTGTTTTTATGATTCGTATTCGTCACATTCCCCATGTTGTAGAGGTACCGCCAGATGAGGATATCGCCCGTCTCATTGAAGAAGTTATTTCATCTCGTAGTAAAGAGGTGTACCTTTCCCTACCAGAGGGAGCGAAGATATTTAAAAACGATCTTAATCTTAAGCTTCTGAAGCGCGAGGCGGAGATTGCCCAAAAAGAAATTGTCGTGGTAAGCACCGATCTTGCAACCCAAGAGGCATCAAGCCGGGCAGGATTTCGCGTGCGTCTCGATCTCCCGGAAGAGTTCAGGCCACAGGAATCCTCCCGAGCCGCCCCCCTTGCCGTTTCGAACGAAGGAGAAAAACCGTTGTTGGGGTCTCCCTTCTCCCGATCATCATTTAGTCCCAAGGTCTACGACATTTTACCCCCGCTACTTCACGAAGAGACGCGCGACGAGACCCGAACACAGGAACCATCCACACCTTCAGTTAGTGAAGGAGTTGCCGAGTTTAATGAGACAAAAGAGGTAAAGGAAGAAGCGACTGTTGAAGATCAAGATAGAGCGGAACGGCCGCCAAAAGCGCTCCCGAGGTTTTCACTTCCTTCCGTCCGGTTTTCACTTCCTACTCGTTTTCCATCGGTAGGAGGGCGGCGCACACTGACGCTTGCCGGCATCACAGGAGCAGTTGTGATAGTTGGGTTTTTCGTATTTACAGTAATCCCGCGCGCAACCATCGAAATTATTCCTAACAAGGAAAAAGTGACTTTCGAAATTGATCTTGTGGTATCGAAGGGTGTAAGTAAGCTGAATTTTGATGAGGGGACCATTCCTGCGGAAGGGGTGAGCGTTGAGGTGAACCACGAGCAGGAATTCCTTTCTTCCGGGAAAGAGACGAGAGAAGAGAAAGCGCAAGGCACCATTACCATTTACAATCAATACAGCTCAAGTCCTCAGACGCTTGTTGAGACGACGCGTTTTATATCACAGGAAGGGAAAGTGTTCCGTACTGCAAAGACAGTCGTTGTCCCCGGTGCGGTCATTGAAGAAGGGAAAATTCTTCCCTCTTCGATTGATGCAGACGTGGTGGCGGTTGAGGGTGGTACGGAGTATAATATCGGTCCTTCCACATTTTCTATTCCCGGATTTAAGGGTACACCAAAATATACCGCCTTCTACGCAAAATCATCCAGTTCCATGAGCGGAGGGTTTATTGGTGAGGTGAAGGTGGTTACCGAAGAAGATGTGAAGCGCGCCCGTGAAGCATTACGCACCGAGCTTACAAAGAAAGTTTCGCAAGAATTTGACGAGAAGAAACCCGAAGGGTTTGTGTTTCTTGATGGAGCAAAACGGGAAGATGAAGGGGAGACGACATTTACCAAAAACGCTGGTGATGCCGCAGATGCGTTTACTATAAAGGGAACAAAGAAAGTGAGCGCACTTCTTTTCCGCGAAGGGGATGTGCGCGAATTCGTAGCCAAAGTAGTTGCGAGTCGCCTGAAAGACATCTCCTTATTTACCAAGGGGAGTGAGACGCTTCGGTATGAAGTCATGAACGCTGATTTCGAGAAGGGTATAGTGCGTCTTCGCGTTGCGGTTGAGGAAGAGTTGATACCAGTAATCGACGCTGAACGCATCAAACGCGATCTCAAGGGGAAAAGTGAAGTTGAGGTACGGAAGTATTTTGCCGAAGACCGTCCGGATATTGAACGCGCAAAGGTGACGTTCTTTCCTCGTTTCTTCGTTCGGCGCGTCCCCTCGAGTGAACGAAATATCGAGGTGGAGATAAAGATGGAATAAGGGGGTTGACGACTTACTTTCTTTCGATTAAACTAGAGAAGCGATATTTCTTATTTGTATCTTTTTCTCGAAGGGTCGAAAAACCCTTTATTTTGTGGGAACGCCTAAACAAATTGAAGAAGGAATAGTCCTTGAAGCATTGCCGAATACCACATTTCGCGTTGAGCGTACCGATGGTACGATCATACTTGCGTATCTTTCCGGGAAAATGCGGCTTCATTTCATTCGGGTAATGCCCGGTGATCGTGTAAGGGTTGAGCTAAGCCCAGACGGCACTCGCGGCAGAATCGTGTATAGGAGTAAATAGAAATTTACATGTGACATGCGGCATTTGACCGCAAAGGTCAATTGTCAATCGTCAATTGTTAATTGTATATTTTGAAGGTTCGTGCATCAGTCAAAAAAATTTGTAAAAAGTGTAAAGTTGTTCGGCGGAAAGGCCGAGTGTATGTTATTTGTTCCACACCGAAACATAAACAGAGACAAGGGTAATTAGCTTACAGACTACAGATCACAGACTACAGACTACGGCAAGAATTAAGGTAGTAGTAGACTGTAGACGGTAGACTGTAGACCATGCGTTGGCTCGTATTGCAGGGGTGAATATCCCCGATCAAAAGAGAATAGAGATCGCCCTTACCTATATTTATGGAGTGGGGAGAACACTATCTCAAAAAATCCTCAAGCAAGCGGGGGTCAACCCCGATAAGCGTACGAACACCCTTACGAATGAAGAGGTGAATGCCTTGCGGAGCATCATCGAGGAGTATTACCGTGTAGAAGGGGAGTTGCGTCGTGATCGCATGATGGCGGTAAAACGCCTGAAAGAGATCAGTTCCTATCGGGGCGTTCGCCACATGAGAGGATTACCTGTGAGGGGGCAGCGTACGCGCACCAATACACGCACTGTTCGTGGGAATGTACGGAAAACAATGGGGAGCGGGAGGAAGCCGATGGCCGAAAAGACATAAAGGATTTTGTCCAAGAAGGAAGCTAAGCCCGTAGGGCGAAGGCCGATTGGATACAAAAAAGGATAACCCATTCGACAAACTCAGGGTTATCCTGAGCGAAGTCGAAGGATAACAACTCAACGGCCCGAAGCACATACTGTGTTATGTGCTCGGTTGCTTCGTTGAGAAATTGGCATGGGGAAGAAACGTATCAAACAACAAACAGATGAAGAGGTATTGAAGGAAGGAGCGAAGATTGAGGCGGCCCAGAAGAAGGGTGAAGCCCCTGGTGCTGGGGGGAAAAAGAGAGTCGTAAAGGGTGTTGCGTATATCAACGCAAGTTACAATAATACCATTGTTACGATTACCGAT
>CAYJUQ010000044.1:0-3209 GCA_964373425.1 uncultured Candidatus Saccharibacteria bacterium | reverse complement strand
GGGTGTTGCGTATATCAACGCAAGTTACAATAATACCATTGTTACGATTACCGATAGCGTCGGGAATGCACTTGCGTGGGCAAGTTCAGGCTCTGTTGGGTTCAAGGGTACACGAAAGTCTACTCCCTATGCCGCATCCCGGGTTGCAGAAACAGCCGCAGAAAAAGCGAGAAAGATGGGGCTGGAGGAGGTGAAAATTCTCATAAGGGGTATTGGGAGCGGTCGAGAATCCGCAATTCGTTCTATTGAGAGTAGGGGCATACGCATCACCGCTATCCAAGATGTTACTCCTCTCCCTCACAATGGTTCTCGTCCGCGAAAAGCGAGACGAGTGTAGTGGCCTATCGCTTATCGCCTATCGTTATGATTTGCGATTAGCTATGAGCGATTAGCCGTGAAGATTGGATTTACGCAGTCACAAATTATGTCGTAGGGCAGGGAGGAAGCTTTGCGATAGTTTTAAGTGTCCTGTTCAGAAACGTCCCTATCCTCCGGGCGTACATGGGAAAACCAAAAAAAGAAGGGGCCCCCGCGGTCTTACGGATTACGGATTTCAGCTTCAAGAAAAACAGAAAATCTGCTATATCTATCAGATATTAGATACACAGCTGCGGAATTATTTCCGGAAATCAAAGTCAGTAAGAGAAGTTTTCGAGAATCTTGAGATGCGTCTCGATACGGTGATACTCCGACTTGGCTTTGTTTCGTCCCGAAGATTTGCAAAGCAGCTTGTAGGTCACGGTCACTTCCTTGTAAATGGACGGCGTGTGCTCACCCCTTCCTATAGGGTGAAGGTGGGAGACATAATTACGATCAAGACCACAAAAATGGCAAAAGGACCATTTCGAGATCTTACGGTAACACTCAAGAAGCATGAGCCTCCCGTATGGCTTCAACTTGATAAAGAAGCGTTGGAAGGTAAGGTGGTCGCCTTACCTGATCTTGCCGACTCCACGGTACTTCAAGCCGATTTCCAGGTGGTCGGTGAATTTTACGCAAGATAATAAATTGCGTATGGCGTATCGCTTATCGTATATCATTTCACGTATCATTTTCGATTTGCGATTAGCTATTAGCGATTAGCCGCGTTATGATCAACCTTCCTCAAAAACCAAGAGTCATTCTCAAAGAAAAAAATCGAGCCGTCTTTGAGATCGAAGATCTTTACCCCGGCTATGGGATCACCCTCGGGAACGCCCTAAGAAGAATGCTCCTTTCATCACTGCCGGGTGCTGCGATTACCATGGTGAAAATAAAGGGTGTGCCCCACGAATTTACCACCGTTCCGGGAGTGCTCGAGGATGTAGTTGATCTCCTTTTGAATATTAAACAGCTTCGGTTTCGACTCTGGGGGGATGAAGCGCAGCGCATCACCCTTAAGGCGAAAGGAGAACGTGTGGTCACCGGGAAAGACATCACCCCGCCTTCACAGGTGGAAGTAGTGAGTCTTGATGAGCCTATTGCCACGTTAACAAGCAAGAAAGCGGAGCTCGAGATGGAAATGGTGGTAGAGCGCGGATTTGGCTATGTGCCGGTTGAAGCACGAAAAGGCGGAAAGCTTGAGGTTGGGAGTGTTGCCGTTGACGCGATCTTCACTCCCATCCGGAAAGTCAATTTTGATGTTGAGAATATGCGTGTCGGTGATCGCACGGACTACAACCGTCTCCGCATGCATATAGAGACAGATGGAACCATCACTCCAGAGGAAGCATTGAAGAATGCAGTCACCACACTCATGGAGCAGCTTGAAGTGGTGGGCGAGGGTATTGAGGTGAAGGAACCAAAGCCACCCACCGCAAAGACCGAGAAAAAGGTAAAGAAGGAAACTCGGAAAAAGGCGGCGAAGAAGAAAACATCAAAGAAGAAAAAGTAATATTCGTAATCCATGCGTAAACGGAAAAAAGGACGAAAGCTATCACGGAAACGAGACGAGCGGCGAGCGCTCATGAAGAGTCTTACCTCGGCGCTCGTTCGGTATGAGAAGATAACCACCACCGAGGCGAAGGCAAAAGAGCTTCGCCCTCTTATTGAACGCATGGTGACCTACACCAAAAAATCTGATCTACTCCATGCGCGTCGGCTCCTCGCCCGTCACTTCGCCCCGGAGCTCGCAATGAAGCTTATGAAAGAAATCGGGCCGCGATACTCCGCGCGGCACGGCGGCTACACCCGAATCGTAAAAGTGCCGCCGCGGGCAAGGGATCACGCAAAAATGGCCATTATCGAGTTTATCAAGTAAGGATTTTGTTTCATGTATTCTACTACAACGAAAACATCAACGGTGACCATTGACGCTTCCGGCAAAGTTCTTGGAAGGCTCGCGAGCGAAGTAGCGCTCCTTCTTCGCGGGAAAACAAGCGCAAGCTTTTCACCGTGGAAAGAGCCGGATCTCGTAGTGACTGTCTATAATCTCAAGAATATTAAAATTACAGGCAAGAAATCAGAGAATAAAGTGTATTACCACCACACAGGATACCTCGGATCATTACGTACGAGAACCTACAAGGAACTTTTTGAGAAAGATGCAACAATCGTTTTCCAGAAAGCAGTCCGGGGGATGCTCCCCGCGAATAGATTGCGAAGGCGCCTGCTCAAACGCTTAAAATTATATGCCGGCGAAGTAAAATAAATTTTCTTTAGCGCACATTTTCTCATGGCCGCGAAACAAGAAAAGAAAAAATCATCATCCACAAAGAAGAGTCTCCCAAAAACTCCGAAATTGAAGAAATCTCCAAGGAAGGTAGCCCCCAAAGTATTCCTGCCGAAAAAAGAAGAAGTGAGAGAAATAGTACCTGTCGAGAAAGAAGAGATACTTGGAGAGGAACGCTACTATGAAGGAGTGGGGAGGCGGAAGACCGCGGTTGCGCGGGTGCGGCTCTTCACGAGGGGGGAAAAAGAGCTGCTCGTCAACGATCGGAAGTTAACTGAGTACTTTCCTTCGCGATACCACGAGACCGTGCTCGCGCCGCTTGTTAAGATGAAGAATATAGAGAAGTTCAGAGTGCTCGTAAAGGTGAAAGGAGGTGGGTCCACGGGGCAGGCAGAAGCAATTCGTCATGGTATTGCCCGGGCGCTCACCGTATTTAACCCGGATTTTCGAAAACGCCTCCGGCGAGTTGGGTATCTCACGAGAGACCCCCGTAAAGTTGAGCGCAAGAAATTCGGTCTCAGGAAGGCAAGGAGGGCCCCCCAATGGCAGAAGCGTTGAT
>CAYJUQ010000043.1:0-7921 GCA_964373425.1 uncultured Candidatus Saccharibacteria bacterium | reverse complement strand
AATCTTCAACGAGTATTTAGGATTTGAGCGGGTTGAAGAGCTTATTATGGATAATTTGGATACCGGCCATATTCTTTTCTCTATAAAACTCACCTAGTAGTACTTTTTTATCCGGTTCATAAAAAACAATGACAGGAAAATTATATATTCTTCCCTTCGATCATCGCGGCTCTTTCATTAAGATGTTTGGATTTTCGGAGGATGCGCTGACACAAGAAGCGATAGCAACCATTGCAGATTATAAACACGTCGTATACGAAGGATTTCTCTTGGGTCTTGAGATGGGCATACCAAAAGAAGCAGCTGCGATTCTGGTTGATGAACAGTTCGGTTCAAAGATTCATACAGAGGCAAAAGCATCAGGGGTTATTCGCCTCCTGACTGTGGAAAAATCAGGCCAAGATGAATTTGATTTTGAATATGGTTCTGCATTTCGTGAGCATATTGACGGGTTGAAGCCCGATTATGTAAAGGTGCTCGTACGTTACAATACGGAGGGAGACCGCACGTTAAATAAGCGTCAGATTGAGAAATTGAAATTAGTGAATGATTTTTGTCATTCGCGGGGATACAGATTTTTATTTGAGTTGCTTGTCCCCTCAACCAAAGATCAGCTTGCCTCATGCGGGGGAGACCGCGATCAGTATGAAAGGGTGTTGCGAGGGAGGATTATGCAGGCGAGCATTGCCCAGTTACAAGAAGGAGGGATTGAGCCCGATGTCTGGAAACTCGAAGGACTTGACGATATGAATCAGATGCGTGTGGTGGTAGAAGGCGCACGAAGAAACGGAAGGGATACGGTGGGAATAGTGGTCTTAGGGAGAGGAGAAAGCGACGTGAGGGTTCAGACGTGGCTTGAAATTGCCGCAGAGATTCCTGGGGTGATAGGATTTGCAGTCGGACGTACTGTTTTCAAATCCTCACTTCTTGAATACCATCAAGGAAAGATAAAACGGGGTGAGGCCGCAAAACAGATTGCAGAAAATTATAAAAAATTTGTAGACATATTTGAAGCAGTACGTGTTCGGGCTATAAATCTCTAACACCTTCTTGAAAAAAATATACGAAATGGTATAACATAAGAATTAAGAATCACGATAGGGAATCGTACGCTCTCGCACGGATTTTAAGATAGTCAATTCCCTTCGCGAATCTCCACATCTTTGGAAGACATCCAATTCATAGGTCAATGTCCTGTATGTAATGAAAAGTATGACCGAGACACGGTTTCTGTAGTGGATCGTGTAGAAGAGCGCATTATGCTTTTGGCGGAGTGCGGCAAATGCAAAAGCTCAGTGATACTTTTCGTTACCGGGAAGGTAAGGGGTATTGTCACTACCGTCGGGATGCTGACTGATCTCACGCATGAAGATCTCGCTCTCCTGAAATTGAGAGCACCCCTTACCGCAGACGATGTGCTTGAGGTACATCGGCATCTTGAGCGGATCTCAAAAAAGAAAATTACATAAATTTTTATGCTTGAGCTTACCGTATATCCTCGTGATGAGCGCGGGAAAAAAGTAAAGAACGTGCGGCGCCAAAAATTTATCCCCGGCGTGCTTTATGGCTGGGGGATTGTATCGAAGCCGGTGAAAGTGGCATACGGCGATTTTGAGCGTGTGTTTAAAGAAGCGGGAGAGAGTAGTCTTGTTACGCTTAACGTTGCGGCCGATGGCACCGATGCTACTTCCAAAAGAGGCGGAGAAGATACCGTCGTGCTTATCTACGAACCAACGCGTGACCCGGTCTCCAGTCAATTTCTGCACGTTGATTTCTACAAAGTACGTCTCGATCAGAAAATTAAAATAAATCTTCCCCTTGAGTATGTGGGAGAATCGTCTGCGGTTCGCGATTTAGGCGGGGTACTTGTGAAAAATCTTCATGAAATTGAAGTTGAGGGGTATCCCCACAAGCTTCCGAAAGAGCTTATCGTTGATATTTCAAAGCTTGCCACCCTTGAAGATGACTTTTTTGTGAAAGATTTAGTTCGACCAGAGGGTATCGAAATTCTCGCCGAACCCGAGGCGGTTGTCGCAACCGTTGTCCCGCCGCGTAGCGAAGCGGAACTTGCGGCGCTCGAGGAAGCGCCCGAAGAGAAAGTTGAAGAGGTAGAGGTGGCAGGGGAGAAAGAAAAGGAAGAGGAAGAGGAAGGAGAGGTGGCAGAAACAGGAATACCCAACTCAGAAAGAATCAAGAAATAAGTTTTATAAAGCCATTAGATGAGGTTGATCCATTTTGAAGCCACAAGAAGTGTGTTCGTGTGGCTTTTTTTGTTCGCTGGGGTTTTTATACTTATTGCCGTCACACCAAGGAAGGATATTTCGTATGTCGAGGGGCAAGAAGAGAATGTCACACACGTTCCGAATGCCCCCTTATCTCCACGTGACATTGAAGCTCAAATTCGTCAGGTTCGTCTTGAGCTCGAAAGCCTCAAAAAGAAACGGGAAAGTTTTGCGGATGAACTTCGCATTATTGATCTTGAAATTCAGAAAACAGAGTTTGAACTCGATGGGCTTACCTATCTTTCCGATGCACTTGATCGTGAAATTGCAAACGAGAAAGATACGCTTGAGAAAATCGCATTCCAAAAGGAAGCAAAACGTGCGGTACTCGCTCGTAGTCTCCGGGGTCTGGCCGAATATGACGCAGACGCCATCGAGGTTTTGCTTCGGGTCAATCAATTTTCCGATTTTTTTGATGTGTTCACTCAATTTTCACAATTTATTGAGACTCTTCGTTCCAATCTCCAAGAAATTATCGCATTGGAAGCGCATCAAAAAGAAGCAGAGGGTTCTCTTGAGAGAAAGAAGAACGTACTGAGTGAGGGCAGGGGTGCTCTTCTTCTCGGCAAACTCTTCCTGGAACGGGAACATGCATTTCGGACCGAATTTCTCAAGAAATCGAAAAATCAAAGCACCGACCTTGAGCGTATTCTCGCGGAACTTCGGAGAGAATTTTATCTACGGAAGGAAATTGCGTATGCGACAAGAACCGAGGGACGGGTGGGTATTCCCCTTGAAGAGGCAGTGACGCTTGCGGAGCAGGTGAGTGAGCGTGTCGGCATCCGTCCGGCACTGCTCCTTGCCGTGCTTTCGGTTGAGTCCGATTTGGGTGAACATCTTGGGGTCGGGCATTGGGAGCTTGATATGCATCCTTCGCAGTGGCAAGCCTTTCTTGTGATTACCTCAAAACTTGGGCTCGATCCCGATGATACCCCCGTTTCAGCAAAGCCCGGATATGGTTGGGGGGGTGCCATGGGAGCCGCACAATTCCTCCCGCAAACATGGCTTGGCTATGAAGATGAGGTACGCGCATTCACCGGACATGAGACACCCTCACCGTGGAATTTTGAAGATGCGTTTAGTGCGGCAGCGATCAAGCTCGCAAAAGACGGTGCCATCTCTCAATATTCTGCAGATGAATGGCGTGCAGCGATGATATATTTTGCCGGAGAGAATTGGGATAATCCCGCCCTTTCATTCTATGGAGATCGAGTCCTTGCTATGGCAGAGATTTTTAGAGATTTTTGAAGAACGAGAAGGTAATAAAGAATAATGGAGAGAGGCCGATCGGGCAAAACAAAACGCCCGAAGAGTTCGGGCGTTTTGTTTTGCCTTCCAGATCCTCCTTATATTCTGTGGCTTTTTCTCTTTATGAGAATGCCTGTATAAGTTCTTGTACCATAGGTTCCAGATTTCCTGCAAGAGTTTGTTCCATATGATGCCAACTCTTTTTTATGCGATGGTCGGTGATACGGTCTTGCGGAAAGTTATAGGTACGTATTTTCTCTGATCTTGCTCCTTGCCCAACCTGCTGTTTTCGCTCGCGGCGTCGTTTCTCCTCTAGTTCCGCGAGCCTTTTCGCAAAGATCCTCGCTTTTAAAACTTTAAGGGCATTTTCTCTATTTTTGATCTGTGTTCGCGCGGATTGGGAGGTCACCATAATACCTGTAGCAAGGTGGATGATGCGTACCGCAGACTCACGGCGGTTCACATACTGTCCTCCGGGACCCGAGGCACGGTAGACGTCGATGCGTATATCTTCCGGCTTCAATTCAACCTCAAGTGTTTTTGGTTGCGGGAGGATAGCGACGGTTGTGGTAGAAGTGTGGATGCGGCCAGATTTTTCTGTCTCGGGGATACGCTGAACACGGTGGACGCCGCTCTCATATTTCAGTTTTTCATATACTCCCTCACCCTCAATATCGAAGATTACCTCCTTTACCCCCCCAAGATCCGTAGCGTGACGTTCAATAATTGAGCTTCGCCATCCATTTTTTTCTGCGTACTTCTGATACATATGGAAAAGAGCTTCCGCAAAGAGCGCCGCTTCTTCTCCCCCCACGCCTTGCCGAATTTCCGCCACCACACTTTTAATATGCGGTGTTTTGTCGGCGGCCTCTGTTTCTTTCTTTGAGAGTTCATGGAGGGCATCAGTAATGCGAAGGGTAAGCTGCCCTTTTTTTTCCTCAAGAGTTGCGAGTTCCTGAATACCGAGTTCCTTAAGATCCGGGTCTTCCTCTTTGAGTATTTCGGTGTCGTGTATTTCCTGGTCGGTTTTTCTAAGTTCTTGAGCGAGCACTCCTATCTCCCCAAGTTTTGTAAGGCGGTTTTTTATCCCCCTGAGTTCCTCAGGCGGTATACGCGAAAGAAGCTCGGGGTGAGCGAGCTTCCGGGCAAGAGCATGGTATTCTTGTTCCGCCTCATCAATTTTTTCTTTAAATCCAGCCATTCCTTACTTCTTTTTCTTTTTTGTTTTCATCTCTCCCCGTTTTGCCATTCGCGTCCGGAACTTCTCAACCCGTCCTGCGGTATCGATGAGTTTTTCCTTCCCCGTGTAGAACGGATGACAATTGCTGCAAATTTCAGTCTCGATATATTCTTTTGTGCTTCCGACGGCAAAGCTATTGCCGCAGGCGCACTCGACCCGCGCTTTTGGGAAGTATGGTGGATGGACGTCTTGTTTCATACGGTATAGATTATATCGTATCTCACAATTTTTACAAGTAAAAGGAACTGCTATTTCGCAGTTCCTTTGGGGTGGTTCTTTACACCGTTGATCATTTTTTCTATTTCATTCGCGACAACCTCCCGTGATAATCGGGATCCCCAGACATGAGCCTGAGAAATAACCGCAATGAATCGAAGCGTTTCAAGCGATGGATCGGTGTAGGCGAAATCAACACGGTCAGTTGCTCTCGCGAGAATCGTGAAGGAAAGCGCGAGCGCTGTCCAGAGGTAGACGATGAACTGTCCACCACGACGTTTCTTTACACTCGATACTCTTTTTTGTACTTCTTTCGCGATCGTATAGACAATCGCCAGGGCGATATAGAACACAGACAACATGTCTGATGTGAGGTAATATTCAAGCTCTTTTGGTATTTCTTCAAAGAACAGTGCCGCAGAGAGGAGTCCCATATAGATGCCGCTAAAGAGCACCATGACAAGGTAGAATCGGTCGGTACCGTCACGGAGGCGTGCATCGTGCGGCTGGACACGGAGGAGCCAGAAGACAAACTCCGTGAATTTCTTTAGCTTTTCCGATGTGCAGCACCTCGTGTTGTACCAGGCGAGGAATCGCTTAGGAAGTCCTAGCATTTTCTTTTTCCTTCCACGTAATGATCGAATGTTAAGGAACATGCTACTCTACCACACATGTACCTCACTACGCAAGGGTATGGTTGCGGGTTGTCATTTCGTGTGATCTATGCTACATAACTAGAGTGTAACCATGGCAAAAGCAGCAGTAAAAACAAAAACCGCAAGCGAGGTGGTGGTACCCCCCGTCATTACATTTGACGAGGGGGCGAGCGAGGCGGCAAAAGCCGCGGTTGAGGCGCTCGCTATTGATCCGCGTAAGATGTTCGACGCCGGCCTTCATTTTGGGCACCGAAAGAGCCGCGAGCACCCGGCCATGAAGCCGTTTCTGTTTGGGGTGAGAAACAACATCTCTATTTTTGACCTCGAAAAGTCTCATGAGTATCTTAACCGAGCGCTCATGTATATTTACGATTTAGTGCATGAGGGGAAAACCATTCTTTTTGTAGCGTCTGACATTCCGGCGCGAAAACTTGTTACCGAACATGTATCCCTACTTGGTATGCCCTATGTGGTGAGTCGTTGGCTCGGGGGGACCCTCACCAACTTCAAAACCCTTAAATCACGTATTGATCAATTTCGCGAGCTGAAAGAGAAGAAGGCATCCGGAGAACTTGAGAAGTACACCAAAAAAGAACAACTCGATTTTACAAGAGATCTTATAAAACTTACTGCAAAATTTGAGGGGCTTCTTACCCTAGAGAAATTTCCAGATGCCTTGTTTCTTTTCAATGCGGCACGAAGTCCGCTTCCCGCCAGGGAGGCACAACATATGGATATTCCCGTGATTGCAATCTGTGATAGCGATACTGATCCACACCTCGTTGATTACGTGATCCCTGCGAATGATGACGCAGTTTCTTCGGTGGGCTATATACTTGAAAAAATCATCGAGGTAATCAAGCAGGCAAAAGACGCAGCTATAGATACAAAGTAGAATTTCTTCCCACGTAATTTCAATGGCAGTTTCGATAGATGAAATAAAAAAATTACGCGAAGAAACACAGATGTCGATTGCACGTTGTCGAGAAGCCCTCGAAGAAGCAGGGGGCGATTTTGCAAAAGCAAAAGAAATTTTACGTAAAAAGGGGGCGGAACTTGCCGAAAAGAAAGGGGGTCGCGAGGCGGCAAACGGAGTCATCGAGTCGTATATCCATACCGATAAGCGATTGGGGGTGCTTCTTGACCTTCGCGCAGAGACCGATTTTGTGGCTCGTTCCGAAGCGTTTCGCACGCTCGCCCACGAGGTTGCGATGCATATCGCCGCAATGAACCCGTCGTGGATTTCCCCCGATGATATTCCCCCCGATGTGCATGAAGCAGAACAGAACATCTATCGTGAACAGTTTCAAGAAAGCGGCAAATCAAAAGAAGTTGTCGAACAAATTATTGAGGGGAAAATGAGAAAATATGCAGAGGATCATTGTCTTTTGAATCAACCCTACATTCGCGATGAAGATAAAACGATCCGAGATCTCATCAATGAGTATATTGGAAAACTCGGTGAGAATATTCGGATTGAGCGATTCACGCGATACTCTCTTTAACATATGTATAACATTCTTCCGCAAATCATCTTTATCTTTTCACTTGTTGGTATTATCGTGATACTCTCTCGCCGTCTTCCCCGTGCGATGGAGATGGGGGAGGGCAATATATTGGGAACCCGGGTTTTGTTGGTTGAACGGCTTTTTGGACGAATCCATCTCTATACATATAAGCAAAGTTTGTTTCGTTTTCTTGAAAAGATGCTCCGTAGATTTGTCATTCTTTCTCTTAAGGCCGGTAACGTTGCTTCTCGTGGCGTAGAGGCGGTACGAGAGCGGTCAAAACATCTCCGGCCGCCCTTCATTGAAGAGCTTATTCGAAGAGGGGATAGGCTCCTTTCCAGGCGTGAGGTAGAATACATTGAGGCGATAAAGCAAAATCCCCAGGATATCGAGGCCTATCGCAAGCTCGGGTATCTTTACATACGAAGAGGGCGGTTTACCGACGCTCGTCTCTCTTTTGAGCATATCCTTAAGATCAATCCGAACGACGATGACGCGAAGGAACGAATGCGAGAGATAGATGAGAGGACGAATGAGCCGGCGTAGTTGGGTTTGTCGTAAGAGCTTTTGTGCCGCCTTAGCTCAGTGGTAGAGCAACGCTTTTGTAAAGCGTGGGTCCTCGGTTCGAATCCGAGAGGCGGCTCTTCCGAGAACGTATGAGAGAAGCGGTCGGTCGTCCCAACTGTAATCGTGACCACCGGCTTTTTATGGGCGGTTCGCATAGCGGCAATTGCTCCACGCTGTAGACGTGGCGGCCTTACGGCCTACGGG
>CAYJUQ010000042.1:0-8206 GCA_964373425.1 uncultured Candidatus Saccharibacteria bacterium | reverse complement strand
AACCACGTCATTTGTCTTCGCGCATATTTTTTGTTGTTCGATTTCATTTTTTCAATCGCTTCTTCAAGAGTTATTTTCCTCACGAGGTATTCGCACATTTCCCGATAGGTGATGCCGGTCATTGCCGGTACGGTGCACCCATATTTTTTCCTCAATTGCCGCACCTCGCCCAGAAGCCCAATTTTTAATTGCTGTTCAAGGCGTTTCTCTATGCGTCTTGAAAGTGTTTCTTTTTGAATTCGAATTCCAATTTGGAGTATCCTAAAAAGCGGTTTTCCTCTTTTTTGTTGCCGGGAAAATGGTGTACCGCTCTTGATCGTAACTTCCAAGGCGCGGATTAAACGTCTGCGGTTATGCCGGTCAACGGTTTTCGCGTGATGGGGATCACGTCTTTTTAATTCGTTGAAAAGTTCCTCGGTTGTTTTTTTCTCGAGTTTTTCCCGCAGTTTTTTATCAGGCGTGATTTTGGGAATATGGAGATTGTTAACGATCGCGCTGATATAGAGCCCCGTCCCCCCGGCAAGGATCGGCAGTTTCCCTCGCGTCTGAACATCACGAATTATTTTTATCGCCGTTTGTTTATATTCTTGAACCGTGAAGGTTCTATCTGGATCGGCAACATCAATCATGTGGTGGGGGATACCGTTTACTACAAGAACCTTTTTGCCCCACATCATTTGCCATTTGCCACTTGCTTTCGCCGTTCCGATGTCCATGCCGCGGTATATCTGACGTGAGTCGGCAGAAATAACCTCACCATTGCATTTTTTTGCAAGGTGAATGGCAAGGTCGGTTTTTCCGGAAGCGGTAGGACCCACGATCACAATGAGGGGTTTGGATATTGATTTTTTCATTGCATATAGTATACTATATGATGCGTTCAGGTTCTTTCATATAAGAAAGGAGTGCGGGTCAATGCGGATATTAGATCTTGAGGATCTTCTCGCTGCAATTGAAGAGCGGACCGGAAGACCGGTGAGTGAGGTCATTTCCAAGCAGGTACTTCTTGAAGTAAGCGGCTGCAAAGAATTTGCAAGCGGCGCGATTCATTCGGCCGAGCTTGAATCACTCTTTCCGCTCCCCGGATTTCAGATCCTTTGGTTTTCGCGCGAAGTGATGAAGGAGCGGAGCGGTCGGCATCACCAGCGCTACTTCGGCGAAGCCACCTGCCATATCCATGAAATGAAACTCTACTGTTTCTGTCTCTAGGAGGAGGTGACAAATGAGCGAAGAAAAAGCGAATGGACGGTCGTCCAAGGCAGACCGCAAAGAAAAACTTGTCCGTACCATCAGGAGAGAGTTGAAGGAAAAGAAAGAGCGTGGGAAACGAGTCCCGCGCCTTCACGAAGATTCGTGTGGCGGAGGAGTACATGTCTGTTGTTTTCCACCGAGAGACCAAATGTCGTGTACCTGTTATTGCCACGTTCGTATAAAATAAGCACAAAGCATTACAAAAAAACAGCCCCACGGCTGTTTTTCTATTTTCATTGCGGCTTATTTCTCAAGCAGATCAACAATGAGCGTTGACCAGCCAAAATTTTTCGCGCCGTATCCCTCGCCCGTGAAGGGATTGAAGTATTCGCGAAATCCGGATTTCGCGATGAGTTCTTTTGATTTAGTAACGATCTCATTTGCAATGTCATTATAACCGTGTTTTCGAAGCCCCTGCACCAAGAACCAGTTCACGTTCATCCACGTGGGGCCGCGCCAGATAAATTCGTTTTGTTTCGGATCGAATGAAGGTTCGTTTTTCGAAACGCCCGGTACAGGATAGGGGAGCCAATATTCCCCGGGATTTAACATATGATTTTTCACAAGCCGTTCCGCGATGTACCCACCAAGGTCATCAAGGAAAAGCGGCATGAGTGATACGAAAGTATTCACCCTTAATTTCTTTTCTTCCTTGCCCCAAAGACTATAGAAGAGGCTGTCTTTCTCATCGAAGCATTTTGTGAATAGTGCGTGCGTGGTGATGTGGTATTTGTGAGCAAAGGCAGTGCTTTTGGTGTGGTCTCCCACTACCTCAAAAAGTCGTGCGAGTGCTTTGAGTGATGCGGCATAAATTACATTCATCATCACATCTTCTACATCGTAGTATCCAAGCTCAAGTATCCTTTTCGAGTCAAAACCGTGGATTTTGTTGCGTAGGTCAAGAAGTCTATCTTTTACGCCAATGACGCGGAGCTTCATTTTTTGTCTCGTCCTTTCGTGAAGTCCCAAGGTTTCGTCAAAATGTGGCGACCAATCGAGCCCGGTTTCATGAGGATTAATAACGGAAATAAGTCCGTCTTTATCGGGATCACGGTGTTCTTCGATCCAGAGAAAGTACTTTTCTACCGCGGGGAGCGTTGCTTCGAGGAAGTTTCGGTCACCAGTTTTTTGGTAGATTCGTTCAATACTGATGCCAAGTACCGGAGGTTGCATCATGCCGGTGTGTTTCGGCCAGAGTCCCCATTGCTTTCCTTGGAGAAACCGCCATATTTTCATGCGCGGCCGGATGAAGCTCCTGTCCCAGAAAATTACATGCGGTATAAACCCATCTGGTTCCTGTATCGAAAGAAGGCTTCGTATCTCGTTTTTCGATAGTTCCGGATCGAAATGCAAAAAGACAATTGCATGGAAGCATGAATCCCAAAACCACTGGTAGGGATAGGTGAGGGACGAAGGACAGGAAAACTCGTAGTCTTTCTTCGCCCATTCCGAGTGCCCCTTCTTCCGATTTTTTAAAAGCAGCTCAAAAGCCGCTTTTTTAAGTTCTTCATTGTTCATCGAGAGATATCTATCACGCGATAACTTTTTTTTCGATTTCTTCCCGAACCTTTTTTGCGAATACCCCGAGCTTAATTTCTCCCAAGTCTTCCTTTCCTTTTGGCGCGCGTGTGGAGCGTATCCGCACGGTTTTATTTTTCATCTCCCGATCTCCTGCAACCGCCACATACGGCACTTTTTGCAGTTCACCGTTGCGGATTTTCTTTCCGACGGTTTCATTCTCGGAGGCTACCGTAACGCGAATTCCGTTTTCTTTGAGCATCTTTCCAATTTGTTCAGCGTAGTGTATGTGGCCCGCTCCGATGGGGATCACTTTTACCTGAACCGGAGAAAGCCACAGGGGGAGCGCACCTGCGAAGTGTTCAAGAATAATACTAATGAAGCGTTCGAATGATCCAAAGATCGCCCGGTGAATCATCACTGGCCGCTGCTTTTTGCCCTTTTCATCTGTGTAGGAAAGGTCAAGGCCTTCGGGCATTTGGAAGTCAATCTGTATCGTTGCAACTTGCCATTCCCTACCAAGAGAGTCGGTTACATGGATATCAATCTTCGGACCATAGAAGGCGCCTTCTTTCGATTTGAGATCGTATTTCAATTTGCTTTTTTTGAGCGCGAATGCGAGCGCTTTTTCGGCTTTCATCCAAAGTTTTGGATCGCCCATGGCTTTCTCCGGCCTTGTAGAAAGGAAGAATGAGGGTTTAAGGTCGAAGAGCTTATAAAACATCTTAACCAGTTTGAGGACTTTTCCAATCTCATCTTGAATTTGGTCGGGGCGTGCATAGATATGCGCATCGTCCTGGGTGATCTGCCGTACGCGTGAAAGCCCCAAAAGCACACCCGATTTTTCATTTCGGTGGACCCGTCCAACTTCGGAAAGCCTAAGGGGAAGATCGCGGTAGCTTCTGATATGAAATGAATAAATGAGGGCGCTTTCCGGGCAGTTCATTGGTTTTAGCACATACGTTTCCTTTTCAATTTCTGCAGTGAACATGCTCTCTTTGAAGAATTCCCAGTGGCCAGATCGTTCAAACAGCTCCTTTTTCACAAGTATGGGCGTTGAGGTTTCGAGGTAGTCCTCTTCCAAGTGAATTTCTCGCCAGAATCGTTCAAGCTCATTGACGATAATCATTCCTTTCGGATGCCAGAACGCGGCGCCGGGCGAGACATCTTCAAAGTGGAACATATCAAGGTCTTTCCCAATTTTGCGGTGATCTCGTTTTTCAATCTCTGCCTGTAGGACGAGGTATTCGGTAAGCTCCTTTTCAGTTCGAAAGCTCACGCCGTAGATCCTTGTGAGCATTGGATTGGTCTCTTTCCCCCGCCAATAGGCGCCTGCGATTTTGGTGAGTTTGAATGATTTAGGATTGATATCGCGGGTAGTTGCAACATGCGGCCCCAAGCAAAGATCAATAAATCTTCCCGTTTCGTATATTGAAACGGTTCCCGGCTCTCCTACTCCGACCGCCTCCATATCTTCTTTATCAAGCTTGGTGGTGCCGCGAGTTTTGATATCGGTAAGCAATTCAACCTTATACGGTTGACCCAATTCTTTAAATAGCGAAGTAGCGTCTTGGAGTGACATCTCTTTTCGTTCGTAGGCAAGATGCGCGTTTATGAGTTCGCGCATTTTCTCTTCGATTTTTTGGAGATTTTCTGGTTCAATCGATCCCTCAATCTCGAAGTCATAATAAAATCCATTCTCAACGATTGGTCCAACGCCAAATTTGGCCTTTGGCCAAAGCTTCTGAATCGCAGCCGCCATGAGGTGAGCTGTCGAATGACGAAGTATCTCAATTCTTGTTTGTACACCCATTTTGATTAGCGCTGATTTAAAATCCTAAATCCTAATATCTAAATTCTAAACAATATCAAAATTCAAATGTTCTAAATCCAAAACGTTTCGGTTATTTGTATTTAGTGCTTTGAATTTGTTTAGGATTTTGGATTTCGTGTTTAGGATTTACTGATTGTATTGAGTTCTTCCACTTCATCGCAAAGTATCTTTATCTCACCGTCTTTATCGTTTAAACTCCCGGTGACGAGCACCATATTATCTTCTTTAAATATAGTTGGATTTTTTTCGAGGAGTTTTGGGAACACAAGCACCTCAATTTTGTCCGAAAGGTCTTCCACTTGCATAAAGAGCATGGGGGAACCCTGGCGGGTGAGAATCTTTTTTATCTTATCAATAATCCCGCCAATGGTGACACGGTTTCCCATGCGCCCCATTTTAATACTCTTTATGGGTGCGGTTACTTTTTCGAGCACCCCGCGATATGCCTCCAGAGGATGGCGCGAGATATAAAGACCCAAGAGTTCTTTTTCCCAGGCGAGGCGTTCCCGCTCTTCAAGGGGGGGCACCTCTTTCAGTTTGAGTGGTGGGGCGAAACCAATAGTGGAGGAAGCACCATTCGTACCAAAAAGGCTTGTTTGTCCCGATGTGCGGCTTGATCGAACTTCCCTTGCATGTGTTAAGAGATCATCGAGGTTTGCCATGAGCTGTTTTCGCTCACCGAGTGTATCGAAGGCACCCGCCTTTATAAGGCTCTCAAGCGATTTTTTATTTAAATCTTTCGAATCAATTCGTTCCACGAGGTCAACGATATTATTGAACGCGCCGTGTGCGTTTCGTTCTTCGATTAAATCGTGCACAATATTGTGGCCTACATTCTTGATCGCGGCAAGTCCAAACCGGATCGCAGTTTTCCCATGTTCAAGATCTACCAACGTAAAGTTATCAAAGCTTTCGTTGATATCCGGCGGGAGCACATTAATCCCCATTGTTTTTATTTCTTCAATGAGGAACCCGATGCGTTCCACGTCCTTCGCTTCACACTCAAGGAGGGCGGTCATGAACTCTGTGGGGTAGTGCGCTTTGAGGTATGCGGTGTGACAGGCGATGAGGGCGTAGGAGCAGGCATGGGATCGGTTGAACCCATAGCGGGCAAACGGTTCAAACCACTGCCATATTGTTTTGGCGGTTATCTCTTCGATTCCGTTCTTCACCATGCCGGCGATCATTTTTTCCCGTTGTTTTGCAAGAAGCGACTTTATCTTTTTCCCCACCGCGCGCCGCAGTTCGTCCGCTTCGTTATAGGACATCCCTGCGAGGGTTCCTGCGATTTGCGTGAGCTGTTCTTGGTAGACTGCGACTCCATAGGTTCTTTTAAGGATTGGTTCAAGCGATGGATGGAGGTATTCAATTTTCTTCTTCCCGTGTTTTCTTGCGATGTATTCGGGGATGAGTTCCATGGGACCCGGGCGGAAGAGTGAAATCATCACCACAATATCTTCAAATTCTGACGGCTTTAGTTCCTTGAGGTAGCGGCGCATCCCCGCGCTTTCTAGCTGGAATACCCCTGTGGTGTCAGTACGGCTCAAGAGCGCATACGTTGCCTTATCATCGAGTGGGATTTCATCAAGTGCAATTTTGATCCCCGTCCGTTTCTCGATAAGATGAATAGCTGTTTCAATAACGGTGAGGTTTCGAAGACCAAGGAAATCAATCTTTAAAAGTCCAAGATCTTCAATCGCGTGCATTTCATACTGCGTGACCAATGTTTCTTTTTTTGTATCTTCCCCCTTTCGATTCGCTTCTCCCGATGAGGTTGCATACTGCAGGGGGACGATCGTATCGAGGGGGTCTTTCGTGATGACAACTCCACACGCGTGGGTTGAAGCGTGGCGCGCCACCCCTTCGAGTTTCTTTGCGGCATCAATAAGCCGTTTTGCTTGGGTATCTTTTTCGTAGAGATCTTTTAGTTCGGGTACATGCGCAAGCGCATCCTCAAGGGTCATCGAAAAGGGGATCATCTTCGCGACTTCATCGCAGTAGGAGTAGGTGTAGCCAAGCGCCCGTCCCACATCACGAATTGCCGCTCGTGCCGCCATTGTACCAAACGTAATGATTTGCGAGACGCGATCCCTGCCGTACTTTTGCGAAACATACTCAATTACCTCATCACGCCTGGTATCAGCGAAGTCGAGATCAATATCGGGGAAGGTCACACGGTTCTGATTCAAAAAACGCTCAAAGAGCAAATTGTACTTTATGGGATCGATGTTCGTGATGTTCAAAAGATAGGAGACGATTGAACCTGCAGCAGACCCCCTGCCGGGACCTACGACAATCCCGTTCTCTTTTGCCCAATTCACAAAATCTTGGACGATGAGGAAGTAGGGTGCAAACCCCGTTTCTTTTATTACCCCGAGTTCATAGGCGAAACGTTCTTTTACCGTTTCAGGCGGGGTATCGCCGTAGCGTCGTACGAGATTGTCGGTGCAGAGTTTTTCAAGATACGTTTCGGGGGAGAAGCTGTACGGTACCTCGAAATAGGGGAGCTGTATTTTGCCAAGCTCAAGTTTCACGTTGCAAAGCTCTCGAATGCGTTCTGTATTTTCGATCGCCTCGGGGGTATCACTGAAATCTCGTGCCATCTCTTCCGGGCTCATAAGTGAGAAATCATCTTCTTTGAGGGTGAGCCGATCCTCTCCCATAAGTCGGTTCCCGGTTTGGATCGCCATAAGGATATCCTGTGCTTCGGCATCTTCTTTCTTGAGGTAGTGTACGTCGTGTGTGGCAATGACCGGGACCCCTGTTTTTTTCGAAAGTTCGATGAGAAGCTCGTTCACCTTTTTCTGCTCTTTGATGTTTGGATGGTTTTGGAGCTCAAGCCAAAAACCATCTTCTCCAAACATATCTTTATACATATACGTAAGTTCTTCTGCATCCTTCTTTTTCCCCGCAAGGAGTTTTTTGGGGATTTCACCGTTGAGGCAACCCGAGAGCGCAATGATTCCTTCGTAAAATTCGGCGAGCAGGTCATGGTCGATACGCGGTTTATAATAAAAACCCTCGAGGTGCCCAAGGGTTGCAAGTTTAATGAGGTTTCGATACCCCACATCGTTTTTCGCAAGAAGCGTCAGGTGCCGCCGCTCGTCATCTATATTTGGGCGCTTGTTCTTATGGCCCTGCGGCGCGATATAGGCCTCTATCCCGATGATTGGTTTAATCCCTGCGTGTGTCGCTTTCTTATAAAATTCTACTGCACCGTAGAGCGCGCCGTGATCGGTGAGCGCTACCGCATCCATACTCAATTCCTTCACACGGTTTATAAGCGCATCAATTTTAGGGAGGCCGTCGAGGAGCGAATAGTGACTGTGGACGTGGAGATGAGTAAACTTCATTAAAGTGAAAAATGAAAAGCGAAAATTGAAAAATGCTTTATGCTTTTAATTCCTTGTTTTAGGTTTAGTCCATTATAGCACCACACCAAATCTCTGCACAATCATCCTAAAAGATATGGGAAGGATATGGTACGATGTATGATGGTGAATCATAACCATCACAAAGAAACACTCTCACGAACCCTCGGCGTTGGTGCGGTAACGCTCCTTGGGGTTGGCGCGCTCCTTGGCGGAGGGGTATTTACCATTC
>CAYJUQ010000041.1:0-8223 GCA_964373425.1 uncultured Candidatus Saccharibacteria bacterium | reverse complement strand
TTGTTCTTTGAAAAGGGGTGAATAATGCGACAGTTTGACGTCGTAGTGATTGGCGCGGGACCGGGAGGATACGTTGCCGCAATTCAGGCGAGCCGCAAGGGACTTTCCACTGCGCTCATTGAGAAAGAAGCCGCAGGTGGCCTTTGCCTTAACTGGGGATGCATCCCCTCAAAAATCTTACTGAAAGATGCGGTAATTTATACACGTGCCCAAAAAATGCTTACTGCGGGAAGACTTGAGGGAGAACTTAAACCCCGCTTTACCGAATGGGTCCAACATTCACGATCCCGAGTGGAGACTATTCGGCGAGGCCTCGAACGACTCATCACCTCAAGTAGGGTTACGCTCATTTCAGGAACTGTGCGATTTGAAGATCCCCACACGCTCATTATCTCTTCGCCCGGAAGTCAGGAAGAACGTGTGGGTGCAATACATGTTGTGATTGCAACCGGATCGAAGCCAAAAACACTCCCCCAACTTCCCATCGATGGCGAACGTGTCATCACGAGCCGTGAGGCACTTGCGCTAAAAGACCTCCCCCTCGATCTCGTTATTGTGGGTGGGGGCGTCATAGGATGTGAGATGGCAACGCTCTTTGCAGCGCTTGGCACAAAAGTAACAATTCTTGAGTATACGCCGCAGCTCCTACCTGGCATCGATGCCGATATTGGCAAAACCCTCACGAAAGCGTTCACCAGCCGTGGAATTCGAGTGCGAACCGAAACTCGGCTCACGGGTGTCGAGAAAACTGCTTCTGGTATTCGCGTCGCAATACAAAACAGCGAAGCGCAAGAAGCAGACCTTGTCCTTGTCTCGGTTGGGATTACCGGTGCCATCGAAGGACTTGGACTCGAGAAGACTGGAGTCTCCACCGAACGTGGATTCATCGTTGTGGATCCGGCTACCTACCGAACAAATATTCCGCACATTTTCGCAATTGGAGATGTGGCTGGTTTCACCGATCGCCCGCATCCGGGCCTTGCACATGTTGCATCTTGCGAAGGAGAAATTACTGCAGAGGTAATCGCAGATAGTAAAGCGGGGTGGCAGATTGACTATGACAACATCCCGTTCACCATATTTACCGATCCTGAAATTGGAACGTGCGGGTTCACGAAAGAAGCGGCAATCGCGAACCACCCGGAACATCGAGATGGGATTTACGAACAGAGGGTCGAAGATCGTGTCATGGGTATCGCCATTGCCCTAGAAGAAACCCTGGGCCTTACAAAAATTATTGTTGACGAAGCGTGCTTCGGAAAAATTCTTGGCGCGCATATTATTGGCCCTGCGGCAACCGAACGAATCCATGTCTGGACTGCGGCAAGACGGGCAGGTGAATCGAGCCGCCTCATGGCACATGAGGTGATGGCCCACCCCACCTTCTCCGAAGTTTTCCGTGAAGCGCTCCTTTCGCTCGACGGAAATGCGGTCCATGTACCGCTCACTCTGCAGCGTGGCGCCGAAAAGAAAAAGGTATCGCCATGATGAAGGCACGGTGGTTTGGCCGTATCGGGGTCATACAAACAGAAGAAATGCTCCGCGTTGCGGCAATGCAAAGACCGTCAGATGACCATGATAAACTTTTCCTCTTTGAACACCATCCCGCATTTGCTTTCCATAAAGATGCTGATCTTGATGCGCTTCGCGACAAAGACACACTTCTCCAGGTGCGTTACGTAATTGATGAACTGAAATATGATCCGCGGAGAATCCGAATCCGCGTGGAGCACATTGCCGAAGATGGTACCCCGTATGGAGAAAGAGTGCCGCTCGTACGCACCAACCGCGGTGGCGGCATGATGTACCATGGACCGGGACAAATTGTGCTTGCACCAGTCATGCAATTGAGATCCGGTCTTGGCATCTCCGAATACGTACGGGCGCTCGAGGAAACAATGATCCGTATGTTAGCCGAGCTTTTCGGTATTGAGAGTTTCCGTGTCCGTTACGATCATGAGAAAAAGACGTATGTAACTGAACACGGTGACACTATCCGGATCCTCGAGAACAGCTTCTTCCCCGGTGTGCGGGGTGTGTGGGTTTGTGACGAGAGAAATGGCTATGAAATCAGGAAAATCGGATTTGTGGGAAGTACTGTGAGAAACAGTGTCATCTCGCACGGCTGTGCGCTCAATATATCGCCGAATCTTGATGCGTTTCGCCTTATTGATCCATGTGACCTTCCGGGAGTGAACGTTGCATCTGTGGCGTCGCTCACCGATGATTATATCGAAGTCGATGAGGGTCTCGCCGAAGAGATGGCGAAAATCTTTGGTGAGTGCATAGGAGAAGATTATCTCCTTTTCGAACCATGAAAAAATCCCCAGATCGCGATCGGGGGATTTTTGTTTTTTGTATACGTTTAGCGAAGTATCAAAAGGGATTCGGGAGAATCTTCAAGAAGGTGCTGTACCTCACGAAGGAAGGTAATCGGCTCACGGCCATTCACCACACGGTGGTCGAAGGCCAAAACAATCTTCATGCGTTTTCCGGCGCCAATATCGACGGGGGCACCGAAGGCAAGCTCGGCTGCGGTTTTTGTCCCTAGGATTGGCCGCGGATCTTCATCACCAAGAACCTTTTTTCCGTCTTTGAGTGTGGTGGGGGCACCGGTGTTATTCACAATGAACGTCGTTCCCATTACGTCTTTGAGCTGCAACTTTCCGGACAGCGCACCTTGAATTAACCGTTCGGATTCTCTCACCGTTTCAAGAAAGCTCAGCGTCTCGACGCGTTTCACCGATGGCACAAGGAGTTCTGAAAATCGCCGCAATTTTCGCTCGCTGGAGGGCGGGAGTGCTACGGCAATGCCGACATTCACGTGCGCCCAGAGGCGAAGCTCTTCTTTCCCGTTTTCTTCATGCCAGTAGGCATTCAGGATCCGGAACCGCTCATCTTGTAGGAGCTCTGCGACTGCCGCAATAAAGAAATGTTCAATCCGCAGTGAAACTCCATGTCGCTCCTCAAATGTTTCCTTGATTCGACTGCGAAGTTCAAGAAGCGGCACTGGATTCATTGAAATGCTTGCCGCAGCATGAGGATACGCCCAAGCGCTTCGCATGTGCGCGGCGGTGGTACGGTGCCGAATGGTGGGTACCACAACTTCAAAGGCGGTATCGCTATCTTCCATCCTTGAGGGTTCTTCTTTTGTATCTTCCTTTACGTGTGCTTCAACATCATGAACCCGAATGATTCCCTCGGGGCCAGTTCCTTTGACATCCGTAAGATCAACTCCGAGTTCACGAGCTCTCGTACGTGCGCGAGGTACTGCTCGAGGAGTCTCCTTTTTGGGTTGCGGCTCTCGATCACTACTTCTTTTCGCAAACTCTGCAAAACGCTGTACATCTGTATCTGTAATTTCCTGCACCGTATCGGGAAGCCACGTACGCACATCATCAAGCGATACTCCAAGCTCTCGAGCCGCACGCTGGGCAAGAGGCGTGATACGAATACCGGGTTTTGAAGAAGAATCCGTGGGTATTGCAGCATCTCGCAACGCATTCGGGTTTACCCCTCGCGCTTCTTCACTATCAAGAATCCCTAATTCGGGGATAACAAGGAGACCGAGTGGCGTCTCTTCAATGCCGCCGTTATGCCACTCCTCTCCCTCTTCATATTCGAGAGATACAATTCGCCCTGCGGAAATCGCAGGAAGGTCGAGCGTAACCTTATCGGTCTCAACCTCTGCAAGCGCGTCACCGACCTTCACCCAGTCTCCCGGTTTCACGCGCCACTGAAGAATCTTTGCGTTCTTGAATTCTTTGGGGTCGTAGATACCGGCGCCTGTAATAACAGAGACAAAAAATCCAAATTTTATCCGCATGATACACTCCCCTAGTAGCGCATCGCATCTCGAATAACGTGTGCAAGTTTTGATGAACGGTGAAAACGCTTTTTGATCGGCCGTCCTTTCCCGTCATGGTCATCAACTTCTTCAATTGCATAGGGAAGTCGGTCCCAGACGAGCGCGCGTGCCGTGGGGATAGGCACATCATCAGATGCAACGATCTCTATCGTGGGGGTACGAACAAAAGGAAGCACGGTTGCTTCACCCTCAAGGAGTCTCCCCTTAATACTCTCCCCCACGCCACCTGTTTTCCAATCTTCATGCATAATCGCGAAGCGTCCTGTTTTCTCAATGGAACGGCGCATCGTTTCCCAGTCACACGGCCAAATCGTGCGTAGATCAACCACCTCAACATTAATTCCTTCTTTGGCGAGATGCTCGGCTTCGTTGAGAGCCGCCCTGACACATGCAGCGCCGTAGCTAATGACGGTGAAATCAGAACCTTCACGCTTCACTTTTGCTTTCCCAAGAGGGATAAGGTAGGGTTCAGCCGGGATGTCACCGGAAAACTGCGAGTCGGTCGCTGCTGCAATTTGTAAAAGCATTGCCACGGGACCGTCATACTCGTGTGCGGCACGGAGCAGCCCCACGAGATCATACGCATCTGCGGGAGCAACAATGGTAATACCGAGCATGTGGTAGAGGTAGGCCTCAACCCATGTTTCGTGGTAGTGGCCACTCCCCCCGGAACGTACCACGCCCGAGTGGAAAATATTCACACAGGGAAACTTCATTTTCTTTTGGTACCAGTTGGGCGCAACAACAGAGACAATCGAAGGGAACGCATCCGCAAAGAAGGGAGCGAACTGCTGGCCTTCGAATATGGGGCGTCCGCCCGCAAGTGCGCGACCTGCGGCGTTTGAGTGCATCGCTTCCTCTGTAATCGGTGCGTTAAAAACCCGCAAGGACCCGAATTCTTCAGCAAGTTTTCGCGTGGGAACGAGCACTCCGCCCGTTCGCACATCTTGCCCAAAGAATGTCACCCGTTCATCACTCCGCAAAAGCTCTCGAACCGTCTCGATATATGCGTCCTGATAGGTAATATGCCGAGGATTTCTCGAGGCATCGCGAGGAACGAGACCCGGAGCTTCAGAAGGCAAGCTCCAGGAAGGATACGGAGGGGTCACAAGATAATCTTTTCTATTTTCCGCTGGCGTCACATCAGGTTCATTTTGTGCGCGCCGGAAAAACTCCCACATCTCTTTTCGTGCATCGCACATGATGGCAGTGAGTTCCTTTTCGGTTGCGACCTCGGAGCTCGTGAGTTTTTCACGGAAGCGCCGCAAGGGTTCGGTTTGCCACCGTGCTTTAAATTCTTCGGGATCTACATCAAGAATCTTTCCCTCGTCCCAGGCGGGTTCAAAATCCCATTCACCTGCTTTGAAGGCACGAAATGCTTCTTGAAGCTTCACCGTATTTCGCTGGATTTGATCCTCGTTGTGGCCGGTACGACGGTATGTGTGCGCGATGATACGGGTTGCTTGAAATCTCTGGGCGCGCTCGATTGCTTCTTTTGTAACGACATAGACCGCCTCGGCATCGTCTCCATCAACATCAACACCAACCATGTTCCCATATCCGAGTGCACGCTTCGCAAGGTCGGAATAACCATGCTCATCCCCGGGATCGGTGTAGATAGACCGCTCGTTCGCCACCACAACTTCGATTACGGGAGCGCCGCGAAGCACGCCTGTTTCTCGGCTAAGATCATCGAGAAACTTCCCAAACTTTTGCAGTTCTGCTTCAGTGCGAACGTAGTTGCTCGCCGCAATCCAAGAGTTCGCCTCCGAAATACATCCCTGCTGGTCCGCTCCTTCACCGAAGAACGAAATCCCAACTGGACGATGTGGGGCGGGTGTTGTGCGCCATGCGGCGTTACGCGCCATTTCTTCCGTCATACCGAGAAGCACAGGGAACGCACGCCCCATGTCAGACGTCATGAAGGGCAAAAGCCGGCACTCAAGACATCCCCAGTGAATATTTCCATCACGCGCACGATTTGGGCTCGTGGATTTAAGAAGGTGGTTTCGTATAATCTCAAGTGCGTGGTTATGTCCTTTTTCCCCGGTACGCTCATCGAGTGCAGTCGCAAGACCCCACGTCGTACGGTGGTCGCCACTTTTTTGAGATTCAAGAAGAATCCCCTTCTCAAGAAAAGCGAGGCTTGCGCCCGCCGCGATCCCCTCTTGGCCAAGACCGGAGAGAAATGCGCCAAAAACGTCCTGCCGGTGTAAAATCAGCACCTCAAGAAGCGCGCGTGTTCGCGCCATCATGCGAAAGAGTATCAATGCATTTTCACGAGAAAGTGTTCCATTCTCTTTTCCGTCCATCGGGAAATACCTCCATAAACTTTCCTATATTCTATTTTCAAAGATCACGATATTGTACCCTACCATCTTCTTATTGTAAACCCCGTGAGAGAATTAAACGACTATTATCTCAATTATGTGATCGTCTATTTGTGGTATCACATGCGCTCAATCGATAGGCGCTGGTAGAAGTAATTTTCTAACGGGGGAAATAGAAAAAGCCAGATTGGACTGGCTTTTATATACTTCTCTATTTATACGTCATTGTTTTGAGAGGCTTTTTCTCTAAGGAGCCTTCGCAGGGGTTTACCGAGAATGGTTTTGGGAAGCTCTTGAACAAAAAACATGGTTCGCGGAACTTTATACGAAGTGAGGTGCTTCTCACAGTATTCGCGAATCTCTTCAAGGAGTGCTTCTTCGCTCGTATAATCAATGTTGGGGACAATGTAGGCAGCCGGAACTTCGCCTCCCTCGCCATCATCAATTCCTACCACCACCACCTCGCGAACGAAGGGGTGCTTCGCAATCACATCCTCGACCTCCGAGGGATAGATCTTAAGGCCGCTGCCTTTAAGGTAAATCATGTCCTTCTTACGATCCACAAGGAAGAAATACCCCTCTTCATCGTAGTACGCCATGTCACCGGTATAGAGCCAGCCCGCTCTTTTTATCTTTTTGGTGGCGTTTCTATCTTTCCAATAGCCGCGCATGACCTGCGGGCCGGCAACAAGGAGTTCGCCTACTTCCCGGGGACCGAGATCCTCCCCCGTCTCATCATTCACCACGCGTGCGAAGGTATTGGGGACGGGGAGACCGATCGAGCCTTTCTTCCGCTTTCCGTGAAGAGGGTTGACGTGTGTTACCCCGGACGTTTCGGTAAGGCCGTATCCTTGCACCAGTTTTGCGCCTGTTCGCTCTTCAAACTGTTTCTCCACTTCTTCTCGAAGCGGCGCTGCGCCAGAGACACAGAATTTGAGCGCCGCGAATGTTGCTTTTTCAATTTGGGGTGTGAAGTTGAGCAATCGCTCAAAAAGAAGCGGCACGCCGGGCATGATGGTAATGCGGTGTTTCTTCACGAGACGAACGAGTTCCGGAAGATCAGGCTCGGGAAAAAGCACAATCGCTGATCCTGAAAGAAGAGCGTTATGTAAAATTGCGGTAAGACCGTAAATGTGGAAAAACGGGAGCACCGCCGCAATCACTTCCCCCCCCTCTTTGAAATCCGGCATCCACGACTTCATCTGAAATGTATTTGCAATAATGTTTCTCTGGGTGAGGAGCACTCCCTTTGGTCTTCCCGTAGTACCGCCGGTATATTGGAGCAGTGCGATACTCCCTACACCACCGCCATGATACGGAACCGGTTTGGTTCCTGCGCGTTTCATGAGATTTGCAAACGAAGCGTATGATCCATTCTTGGGGCTTTGATGCCCCTCTTTCTTCTCCCGAAAGAATGTAAATAAAACTTTTTTCAGCCGCGGGAGATAATCCTTCACATTCACGACGATAATCTGTGCGGGGGTGTCAGTTACGCGGGAAGCTTTCTCAACATCGTGAAAAAATTTAGTGAGCGTAATAATGAGTTTCGAACCCGAGCTTTCAAGAATGTGTTCAAGGTCATCACCCCTATACGTTGGGTTTACGGGGACAACAACCGCACCAATGCGCAAGGTTGCAAAATACGCAATCACAAACTGCGGAACATTCGGAAGGTGGAGGAGAACGCGATCCCCTCGACGTATCCCAAGACGCTTCAGCGCGTGAGAAAACCTGACGATATCGCGCTCAAGTTCCCGATAGCGGATCCGTCTCCCGAAGTACCAAAACGCGGTGTGATTTGGGTGACGTTTCGCAATGTTTTCAAAAAGGATGGGAATGGGTTCAAGCGTTTTAAGATCAATGGTTTCGGGAACACCCACATCATAGAGTTTCGTCCAGATCTTCTCCATTCGAGATCAGAGCTCCTTTTTGTTGTGAAAGAACAGCCGGGTGGGCGCATCTGGGTTCGAACCAGAGACCTTTGCAATGTGAATGCAACGCTCTTGCCAACTGAGCTATGCGCCC
>CAYJUQ010000040.1:0-8588 GCA_964373425.1 uncultured Candidatus Saccharibacteria bacterium | reverse complement strand
TCTACCGCATACTCAAGCGGTATTTCCTTTACAATGGGTTCTATAAATCCATTCACGATCATCGCCATTGCCTCTTCTTCGGAAAGCCCTCGCGACATTAAATAGAATAACTGCTCCTCCCCCACTTTCCCAATCGTTGCTTCGTGTGCGGCGGAGACGTCTTTCTCATCGATCTCAAGCGTGGGGAATGTATCTGCTTTTGATGCCTCATCGAGAATCAGGGCGTCGCAGCGCATGTGCGTTTTTGATCCTTTCGCGTTTTTTATAATTTTTACGAGCCCCCGAAAGGTTGATTTTCCGCCATCCTGAGAAATTGATTTTGAAATAATGTTGGAACTTGTGTAAGGGGCAAGATGCATGGCTTTGCCGCCCGCATCCTGCACTTGCCCCTTGCCTGCGTACGCAAGAGAAAGCACATCAACCCGTGCGCCCTTCCCCACAAGATACCCGCTCGGATACTTCATGGTCACCTTACTCCCGATGTTCCCGTCAATCCATTCCATAAGCCCTTCTTCTTCAACGAACGCGCGCTTCGTAACTAAATTATACACGTTATCCGACCAATTTTGAACCGTGGTGTAACGAACGCGCGCTCCTTTCTTCACATAAATCTCGACTACCGCCGCGTGGAGCGAAGCAGTGGAGTATGTTGGCGCGGTGCATCCTTCAATATATTGCACATTGCTCCCCTCTTCCGCAATGATGAGCGTTCGCTCGAACTGCCCCATGGATTCGGAATTGATGCGAAAATATGCCTGAAGCGGGATTGTTACGGTAATGCCCGCGGGAATATAGACGAACGATCCTCCTGACCACACTGAAGAATTTAACGCCGCAAATTTATTATCAGCCGGAGGGATCACTCGCCCAAAATATTGTTTGAAAATATCGGGGTAACGCTTTAACGCGCTATCCGTATCCATAAACACAACACCCTGCTTTGCAAGATCTTTCCGGAGAGAATGGTAAATAACCTCGGAGTCGTACTGCGAACTGACTCCTGCGAGTATTTTTTTCTCTGCTTCTGGTATACCAAGAATATCAAATGTCTTTTTCATGCCCTCTGGAACCTCATCCCAATTCTTCCCCTGTTTGGTAACTGGTTTCACATAATAGTAGATGTCATCGAAATTAATTCCTGAAAGATCCGCGCCCCACGTCGGCATCACCTTCTTAGAAAAGACGTCATACGCGCGAAGCCGAAACTCCCGCATCCAATCGGGTTCTCCCTTCATGGAGGAAATTTCCTCGATCGTCTTTCGGGAAAGACCTTTGGGCGCCCGGTACACCGATTCATCGGGCATGCGGAAACCGTAACGATAGCGCTCTTTAATTTTTGTTTGGGTAGCCATGTTGTTCAATATGAGTAACCAATTCTTTCCCTCCGCTTTGGATTATTTTCCCGCCAACCATTATGTGCACAACATCTGGTGTGAGGTACTTTGCGATGTGGGGATTATGCGTAATAAGGAGAAGGCCGGTTCCTTCCTCGCGTACGCGCTCAATCTCTTTTGAGAGGAGTTTTACCGCCCCCACATCAAGACCGGAATCAAATTCATCAAGAATCGCGATTTTTGGCTTGAGTATTGAAAGCTGCAGTACTTCTGATCGTTTTTTCTCGCCGCCTGAAAAATCCTTGTTGAGGTAGCGATCGAGAAATTCGGTGTCCCAACCCGATCGCGTCATGGAGGCATGCGCCCTGCGACGGAATTGGAAGACGGGAAGATTGCTCGCAAATCGTCTCCGGTGGGCGGTGTGCAAAAATTCAAACATCTTCACCCCCTCGACTTCCATGGGGTGCTGGAAACCCAGAAAAAGCCCTAAACGAGCACGTATATCGGGAGAGAGTCGAAGAATATTTTTTCGTCCAAGCCGAATCGTTCCTTCTCGTACTTCGTAGCGTGGATGCCCCATCACCGCATGGGCAACCGTGCTCTTCCCCGCCCCGTTCGGCCCCATAAGAAAGTGGAGTTCCCCCTGCCGAATAGTAAGATCAACCCCTTTGACGATGGGCTTCCCAAGAGAAGATATATAGAGATTGGTTATTGAAAGTGTGGTCACTGGGTAAGGTGAGAAAGTGTGATGGTATCCATTGTTGCAATAAGTTTTTGCTGTACCTTAAACCAGAGGAGTTTTGACGTGCATTTCTTATTAAGATCATCGCCAACGATACAGCGAGAAAGCGACGCATCCTTAAGGCATTCTACGAACGCAATTGGTCCTGTAAATGCTTCTACGATTTCAGTAACGCGCACCGTCTTTGGATCTCTTGCGAAGATATAGCCGCCGCCGTACCCGCGCTTTGATCGCACGAGTTTCCTCGAACGAAGAATTACGACAATTTCCTCAAGATAGCCTTGGGAAATGCCGGTATCTAAAGAAATGTCCCGGAGTGACACCGGGGTTTGTGTTTTGTGGGTACGCGCGAGGTAAGAAGCAAGGATAAGACCGTAATGAAGACGCGTAGGGACTTTGAGAAATGCGTGCATGGTGAAATCTAATAATAAATCCTAGTGAGTTACTAGGATTTATGGTACGCGTTTTAAGATGTGTGTCAAGGCTATCAACTATAGAGAGCGCGCGAGGTAATTTTCTATTTCCCGTGCTAATGCTGCATTATTCCTAGTGAGTGTCTTTCCTTGTAAGGCTTTTACCTCTCCACGTACAGCTCTTATAGCCATCTGTCTCGCAAACCAGACAAGCTGAGCAAGAATAGCAACATCGGTATTACGCCGAAGGATTTTTTTAATTGCTTTAATCATCATTGTCCTTTGAACGCCGTCACGAGAATCCCAGATATCCATGAGCTCCGAGAGTCCTGCCCAATCAACGCGTTCGCGTGGCACACATAAAGATTTCCCCGTCAAAAGATCAAGTATCTCCTTCTCATAATTCATTGGTTTCCTCCTTTCTTTTGTTTTGAAGGTACGTATTGGGAGTACTTACAAACGATCCCCTTAATACTGTAGCAGCCCATGAGAAAATTACAAGGGGGGCTTCTCTTTTCTGTACTTATCGATATTTTTCTGACTCAGCTATGAGGGGTTTCAAAACTTTCAAAATACGCTCGGCAATAACCTCATGTCCTTTCTCATTTGGATGGATAGGATCAAGCATCAACTCGTCATGGCCAATGATATTATGAAGTATGTTCGGTACATACGCGGTGCCAAATTGTTTACTCAACCGCTCGTATACTTTTCCGTAGTCGTCGGTAAGCACTCCGGTTCGAATCCCCACAAGCACCACCATCGTTCCGCTCTTGTGGATTTTGGTGATCATTTCGGCAAGATTTTTCTCAACAAGATCTGCGGGTGCTTTTTGAAGGAAATCATTCCCGCCAAGAAAAACAACAACAATCCGAGGATTTTTATCGAGCATTAGCTCGTCGAGTCTTGCGAGCGCGGAAGAGGTCGTTTCCCCGTCCCTTCCCTCTTTTATCAGCTTCAGGCCGAGGTGACGCTCAAGAATCGCGGGATACGCATCCTGCTCCCCAACCCCGAAGCCGTGGGTGATGCTATCCCCAATAAGAATAATGTCCGTCCCCTGTGATCTAATATTGGTGATATTTTTGTAGGAAAAAAAGAAGTGACGTTTTATGAACACCCACCCGCCAAAAAGCAATCCGAGAAGAATAAAAAAGAGAAGGAAACGTTTCATCACCTTACAGTATAAATGAAAATACAGTAATAGAAAAACCCGGTCTTTTATGTAAGACCGGGTTTTATTTATACGCCTTCTTCTTTGACAAGTCCTTTCTCTTTAAGGATGGCGAGCGTTTCCTCATATCCCTGCTCCATGAGACTTGGAATTGCGGAAAAATCAGGAACGCCGCCATAGAATGGCACATGCACTGCGGCTTTTGGAATGGGTGCGATCGCCACCACATCAATAACTCTATCGTAACGGAAGGAGAAGTTTGCCCGAATCACTGCGTCGTGAAGATCGCCTGCGAGTTTTGTGAGCTCTTCAGGGGCCACTGCTCCAGATTCTTTATAATACTTTTCAAATTCATTCTTGAAGAGAAGCCACTGCATGCGAATAGTCAGGAAAATAGTAACATCCCGTGTCTTCTCGTCTGCAATCGCCCACTCGCGCATACGACGCTCATACTGATCAATTTCGAAAATACGCTGGATGATGCTGTTCACCGCGGGAAAATCTTCCACTGGGATGGGCTTCGTGACATCGCGAATGGCAAGAACCAGATCGCAGTCGGTGTTGAACGCAACCGCAAGCGGCTCTGGCCGAAATTCTGCACCATCAACAAAAATGTGGCCGTTGATTTTCCGCGGCGGGAAAAAAGCGGGAATGGATGCCGAGGCAATGACCGCCTCTTCCATATCCGAAGGGGATGTGAAACGGCTGGAAAACACTTTTTCCTCGGCGTTGGTAAAATCGGTAGTCATAACAAGAAGTTCTCGAGAGCTTGCTTCAAGCTCCCCCATAATTTCGGGAGTGTTGAACCTCTTACGGAACGTAGCAATAAAGGTGGGGTTATTAAACGCATCGGCGTAGAATTCTCTCGCTTCAAAAAATCTGCGGAGTGCCCGCCAGAAGGGTTGCATTCGTTTTGCGTGCAACTCTCGCTTTTCGGCAAGACCGGCAAGCACGAGTGCCCCGTGAGAAAGCCCAAGCTGGAAGAGCGATCGCCGCTGGAAGATATCTTCCGGCTTCACGGTGAGCCAAAAGTCACGAAGTTCACTGATCCGTCCGGTTGCCGCCATGACTCCATTGAGTGATCCTACCGAACATGCAACGATGGTATCCACATTTGCCATAAAACCGGTTTCATCAAGCGCGGTAAGGAACCCGACCTCAAGCGCCCCGCTATTCACAAAACCGCCGGGGAGAAGAAGTGTCACGCGTTTATCGGTCGCAACCCTCAAATTCGTCTCTTGAGGAACAAATGTATCAGCCATATCAACCCTCGCTAAACGGTGTGGCTTTTAAAGAACATAGAACGCGATACTCCACTATATCATAAAACGAAAAATGTACAAGAAAAAGCCAAGTTTATCTTGGCTTTTCTCGGGGCGCCCTCACGCTGAACGTTTTGAGCGGCCCGAGGATGACTCGAACGTGATTTTGAAGAATGAGTTCTGTGTAACTGCCGCAGGCGATTCTACCCACCCAAAGAACAATGCTCCCTTTCTCTCTTGATCCTGCCAACTTGCAAGCTGTTTTGCGCTGGAAAATGACGTGGCGAAGAGATCCGACTTTGACGGTTCGCATACCCGGATCAAGAATCGTGAAGGTGAATGTATCGCGCCGTGTCGTAAGAGTAAGTGTTGTTCCCGGTGCAAGATCTCTCACGTCTATCTTTTCTTCTACCATCGTGCCTCCTCTCTATCTCCCGCAGGAAGGTAATAACGCATTATATGAAGAAAGATAAAAAAAGTCAACCCCGCACCTTTAGAGGATTGTAGTGAAGAAATCCGCCACCTACACCCCCTCTCCGAGGTCACTCTTCTCTTCTGGTGTTTCTTCTTGGGGTGGCGTACCCCCCGGTTCTCCTTCAGCGGGCGGTGTTGTCATAGGAGGTGTCTCGCCCTGTTCTCCTTCTTTCTTAAGGCCGAGCGCCTTGAGAAGACTATCGAAAAATGACATGGTTATTTTCATCGCATCCTACCATCACGAATCGGGAACGATGCGTCATGTATAGTGAAGCGATTTTTGAAAACATTTTGAAATAACGGTGCCGACCTTAAAAGGTATGGTGAGTATACCAAACATGTTCATTATAGCAAAATCCCCTGTCAAGAACAACCATTATCTGGTAAATGGTTTGTGGAAAATTGCCTCCCAAAGAAAATTAATAGTGTAGTAGTAAAATGTTTTGAGCGTCCCTTCTTTTTTCATACGCCGATTCGATGCATATACAAAAAGGCGGGGGATAAACCGAGCTTTCCCGACTCCGGAAAGCCTCCTCCCAAGATTTGTATCATCCGCGTAAAAACGGTAACTTGTATCAAATCCGCCGATCTTCTCAAGCGCCGAGCGCCTCACCGCAACATTCCCGCCGAAAAAAATAGGAGTGTGGAAAAATGTCCCAAAAAACCGGCTGATCGCGGGTGCAAGAATAAAGTTGTAGATATAGTTTTCCCAAATGTGGTAGAGTATCGAAAATCCAGTAAACACGTAGGGTCCGGAGAATGCGATGAGCCGGCTATCGCGGGAAAAGTATTTCATCATCCTTCGATACCACCACTTCGGTACCCGCACATCAGCGTCAAAAAACACAATGAGCTCTCCCGAAGCCTCTCTATATCCTTTCTGACGCGCCCAATTCGCTCCCTTCCGCTCTTCAATCACAATGTTCGTATGCGGGAAGCGTGCTGCTGTCACTTCTCTAGTTCTATCGGTACTCCCGTTATCAGCAACAATCACCTCGAAATCCTCAAGACCGTCGAGCTCATAGATGGACTTTAAGCATTCTGCAATGTATTTCTCTTCGTTATACGCTGGGATTACGAATGAAACCTTCATATATTAAAAAAGATGTCGAGATCAGTATATGCCGGTGACGATATCGCGAGTATTTCGAGCCGTTTTGTTCGGCTTGTATTCATAAGTGCATGCAAAGAATGTCGGGGGATGTAGATCGCATCGCCCTTTTTGATTGTATACGTATTGTTCCCCACCCGAACACGCCCGGCTCCCGCAAGCACATAGTATATTTCCTCAGAACGCTTATGCAAATGTGGAAACGCCTTTTGAGCCGGCTTCAAAAATCCTGCGGCGACGCTCATGTTCTTTACTCGTGAATTTGCAGGCCGGAAGAGTTCCCAGATCAGTGCCCCATCGCGGGCAACGAATGGTTTTGTCTTCTGTCTACGACGGATAACGTTACGTGTATCACCTCTCATTTTGTTTCTCGAGTAACACCACGTCGCCGGGGCGAAATGCCGGTGTAGAAATTACTAAGTGCGTGAGCACATCTCTTCCGGTGTTTCTAAGTTTGTGGGGTATATGCGGAGGAATCTCGACAAGAGTATCACTCGTTACTATGAATTTCTTCTTACCAACCGTGAGTATCCCTCGACCTTGAAGTATATAGTAGATCTCGGTGAAGGTACGGTGTGTATGCAGCAGAGAAATTTCTCCACGCCTCATCACCACATGCGCAATGCTTGCCCTTTTCGATTTCCATACTTCCCGCAAAATCTGGTTGCATACATTCGGGACTTCCGGCAATCCATATACTTCAATCTTTCTTATGGTTTTTGATTTTAATTTTTGGTTTTTCATTTATTATAACTCCAATGCCACCACTCCTCTGGATACGGGACGAACCCCGCTTGAATCATGACTCTTTTAAGTAATCGCCGATTTGCTCTTATTTTCTTTTCGCGAACAGTAAGCCTTTTCTTATATTCGTAATAATCAAGGCACGATTTTCGATCAAGATTATCATGGTCAGTACCCATATCAAGCTCATTTCCATACCGATCCAGAATGGTAAAATCGAGTGCCCCACCCATTCTATGAGTATCAAGACGTATTACCCTTTTATAGAGACGGCCGCCATACCTATACACCTCTTTACGGATAAATGCGGGGTTCGCTCTGGAATGCATTAGTTTGAGCCGCCTCCGAAAACTCTTAAGCATTTGTGCTTGTGTGTTATATGTTCTCTTGCAGTCCCAAATTTTAAAGTTATATCCTTTGGGGAGAAACTTCTTCGCCCGCTTAAGTGCGTGTGCCGTTGACCTGCGCATTAAAATAGTAGAAGAATCTGTCCATCCGTAAAAATAATACCGCGGCTCGACTACAAAGCCATGTGTTTTCGCGTCAACAAATTTTAATCCCTTCCCCATATCAATGTTTTGAAGTTCAACTTCAAAACATTAAATTGCGAGTATTGCCAGTTTCTGTTTAATAAACCGAACTAACGATTTAGTAATTTAAAATAATCTTCCAAATAATCGGGTTCATCTGGGTGCCACCAGATACTTATAGTAGGTAAATCTCTGTTCACTGCGATTAACGTACACTCATATCCTCTCTGTGCTGATACTCCATTAACATTAGTTAGAGAAACGGTTATTTGAGGAGCCCAATTCAGGATACTACCGTCGTATTGTATAAGAAGCTTATCAATCGCTTCCTGAAATTTTTCCGTACTGCTTTTGCAATATGTCTGGGTTTGAATGATCTGAAAATCTACGCGTTGGCCAATCTCTCCATAATCCCAATTATACTGCTGAAGACTTTGTTGAAGAAGAGGTCTTCCTGTCGGAGAAACCATCAAATTTTTAGTATTGCCATGGGCGGTATTCGCCGCCTGATCCATATTATTTAATGTTGTGGGAAAATCCCAACTAAACTCGGGGATATTCTCGAAATTCGGCTCATAATTATAATTGACGGTCTCTACCTGACTGGAAATCTGCTCTGACATTACCGTCAGGTTGCTTAACCCGGAGGTCGAGCCGACGATAATATTATTTGGGAAGGTTTGGCTAAGCTGCACGATCGCATTGTTAACCCAAGTCATATTGAGTGCTCCCGTGCCTCCGGAATTTACATAAAGAATGTCACTATCTCTTATATATGGTTTAAAGGTCGTTGTAATTAGAGTTAGC
>CAYJUQ010000039.1:0-8849 GCA_964373425.1 uncultured Candidatus Saccharibacteria bacterium | reverse complement strand
TATGGTATCCCATCTATCGTGTAGCTAAATCGCTCACGCACATCTTCATTGTCATCACCAAATCTCCCCCAGTCTCTATAGGCTATCGCCCGCGCAAGAAACTTTTCGTCATCTACACAAATGGCCCCACCTCCACCTGCTGCGGTAATGTGGTGAGATGCATAAAAACTGGAGACCGTGATATCTGCAAAAGTACCGGTGGGTTTCCCATAAATTTTTCCGCCAACAGTATCACAACTATCCTCAATGAGGTAGAGTTTATGTTTGCGGGCAAATACATGAAGTCTCTTCATATCATTGAGATTACCAATAGTATGGGGAATAAGAATGGCCTTTGTTTTTCTCGAAATCATTTTCGAAAGATGGGAGAGCTTCAAATTGTAGCTTCCTAGTTCACTATCTGCGACAACCGGAACAAGATTATTATTAATGATCGCGGCAAATGTAGTTGCAAAGGTACACGCGGGGGTAATCACCTCGGAAGCGGGGGGTAAATCCAGAATTTTCAGGGCAAGGAATGTAGCAGAAGAACCGGAGTTTACAAGTATCCCATATTTCTTCCCAAAGAGTTTCGCGATCCGTTTCGCAAATTCCGTAGAATATTCACCCAATCCAAGCCAACCCTTCTCGAGTGCTCGTACCACCGCTTCGATCTCTTTCTTATCATAGACTGCAAGGGCATAGTATACTTTATCAACCCCTGGCAGAAAATTTTTTTGAAAACTCGGACCCAGATAATCACGGCTTACAAACACCCGATGGCCGTGTTTTTTACTTAATATACTTGCTCTTTTTTTGACCGCTTTATCTATCTTCATAAGTCATTCCCCTTAAAACGATTCGTGAATACGTTGATTCTTCTCCATGTGATTTCTGTTTCAATATCTTCCGGCGCAATATCGAGCTGCTCATCGAGCTTAACGCTCCATGCGGGATGCCGATAGATGAGCACATACGCAGGTTCTTTACCGACATTCATAATGGCGTGTGGGTGACCGTGTGGTATCCGAATAACCCTAAAGTTACCATCACCCAGTTCAATCTCTTCCTTGGTCTTTCTATTCTTGTAGATGACCTCCTGTATCCGCCCCTTAAGGCAGGTAAGGTAATAATCTGCAACTGCGTGAAGATGAAATCCCTTCACTGCGCCGGGTTCAACAACAGTGAGGTATACCTGACCCTTTATATGTTTAGTAAAATTATCCTCATCACTAAAAATTTCAAGCAGCCATCCATTTGGCTGTTTTTTAAAATCCGTTGTATCTACTTTTTTACAGGCTTTAGTTTTGATGAAATTTTCTCCCATAATGAATTATCGAGTGAAACATCCGCTGGTAACGGTGTGGGGACCTCTTGTATTGACATTTTACCAACAGTAGGAGAAACACCCTTTGCCAGCTCATAAATTGTCTTCTTAGTACCAGATATATGAATAACGTCGAGAAGATGAGGCATAAGCGCGGCACGCACAATGTCTGGTGCAATATCAGGAGCAAATTCTGCGGTAGTCCATTGATCGATAAAAGCCCTCTCGTATGGCCACGGGCCATATTTTTTAAACATTGTCCGTATAATTAAGGTTCTGGGATATTGTCTTACGATAAGTTCTCCTGCAAGTTTCGTAAGTGCATAAAAATTTATTGGATTCGGGGTATCGTCTTCTCTGTAATCTCCTTTTCTGCCATCAAACACATAGGAAGTGGAGATATAGACAAATCGCCTTCCACGGGCAGCTCGTACCATATTCTCGGTCCCCATCACATTTACCTCCCAACACTTTTTTTTCTCTGTCTCGGCATTTGCAACGTCAGTGTAGGCTGCACAATGAATAATGATATCCGGGTTATACTTCTTCACCGCGTTTTCACACTGCTTAGCATCTCTGATGTCAAGCTCTCGAGAACTAGAGACAATGCAATGAATTAATTTTTGGATGACGGAACCAAGTGTTCCTGATCCGCCCGTAAGAAGAATGTCCCCTTCAAATTCAAACGGATATCTCATAGAGTAAATCTCTTATCGTATATAGCCACGAAAGCGTAGATACCAATAATAGGTCCTCTTGCCCAAGTAAGAAACGAGAAGCCGAATGAAGTATTTGAGGGTCTTGTGGAGGTAAAACGCATCTTTCAAGTATCTTCTGCCTCTCTGGAGATGATCTCCCAGGATATAATAAGATCCAATGGCTATGAACTGTTTTGCAAGTAGGTCTTGGTGCATTTCATAAAGTTTCCTATGTTTTTTGATCAAATACTCGAATTCGCGAGCATTCTTTTCTGGACTTGCTACTTGCGTAATATTATTCCCGTGAATATGGTATTTAAATAAGACGCTGTCAACAAAATCAAACTCGTATTTTTGTGCAATACGAAGCCACATATCCCAATCATCTGCTATCTTAAACTGTTCGTCAAAAAGGCCGATTTCCTCGAACGTCTCCCTCCTCACCATGACTGCGCTTGGGTATGGAATAACATTCATTCCCAATAAATCCTTTAGAAGATCCTTGGATTTCTTAAAGAGTTGTTTCTCTATTGAGCCATCGGAATTCACTATGACTGCATGACACCCTATAAAACCCAAGTTGGGATTTTCTGAATTCTCAAAGAATAAAACTTGTTTCTCTAATTTTTCGGGGAACCATTCGTCATCATGCTGTAAAATTGCAATGTATTTGCCCTCACTTTTTTGGATTCCGGTATTTGTGGGACGTGCGGGGGATCCAGAATTTTTTTGATACACATATTTAACTCGTGGATCAACGGCCACAAAGCCATCCGCTACCTCCCTGGTATTATCAGTTGAACCATCATCAACTATAATCAATTCGAAATCTTGAAGGGTCTGGTTGAGCACACTCTTAATTGTCCGGGGAAGAAGCCTTGCAAAATTATAAGTAGGAATGATTACGGAAACTTTGGGGTGCACGATGCTCATGCTATATATCAAGTCTAAAATGGGGTTTATCTAAAAGCAAGGACAGCCGATTCAGGGATCGGCTGTTTATATTTTCTGTAGATACTCAGGGAAAGTTAAGATTCTTACTCGCTCCTCAGCCGCTGCTTATTGATGTTCTTGAAACCATTTGATTGTTTTCTTAAGCCCCTCGTCAAGGGAATACTGTGGTTCGAATCCGATTACTTCCTTTATTTTGTGGCTTGCAAGGACGCTCCGGCGTACTTCTCCCTGTTTTGGCTCGCCGTAGATAGGATCGGCAGTAGCGCCGAGCTGAGCCGCAATGAGCCTAAAAAGTTCATTTACCGATGTTTCTTTTCCGGTGCCGACATTGAAGATTAGAGGCTTACTATACCGCTCTTGAAACTCCATTACGGCAAGCGCTGCACTCACGGCATCATCCACATAGAGATAATCCCGCGTTTGAGTGCCGTCGCCAAAAATAGTGGGGACTCTGCCGGAGCGCAATGCATTAATGAAAATGCCGACCACTCCCGCTTCGTTCGAAAAATTCTGCCGCGGCCCATATATGTTTGAAAAACGGAGACTCATATACGCAAGGTTGGACGCAATGCGATGAAATTCAAGAAGTCTCTCAAAAAAGAGTTTATTGCGACCGTACACAGAAAGAGGAACTTCAGGATGAATTTCAAGGGCAGGAAGTATTGCGGCATCCCCGTGGATTGCGCCTCCAGAGGAAGCGAAAATAAACTTTTCTACCTGATTTCCCAGCGCAGCCTTGAGAATATTCAACCCTCCCACCACATTCACCGATGTATCTTCATCGGGATCTTCTTCTGATCGCCGCACATTTATCTGGGCCGCGAGATGAAACACGATCTCCGGTTTTTCTTTTTTGAAAATGTCGGAGATTGCCCTGCTCCGAATATCTTCCTCATAAAACATTGCTTCTTGATTCAGATTTTCCTTTTTCCCCGTCGAGAGATTATCAATAACCAAGACGTGATGTCCCTTTTCGATAAGCCTATCTACAAGATGGGAGCCGATAAAACCGGCTCCTCCAGTAACTAAAATTCTCATATATCAAGTCTAAAATAGAAGACGCCCGAAATCAAGGACGGTCCCTTACAAAAGACTGTCCTTGATTTTCATGGAAACTTCATACTACAATACAGTCAATGTCTAAAATCTGGGAACAACCGCTTGTGAAAATCATTCTTGGCGGGGCGGTCATCTCTATAGCTGTTTTACCATTTGTGATCAGCGAAGTTACGTTCTTCCCCGGCAACTTTGCCCGGGCGATTTTGTTCCGGATTATCGTTGAGATACTACTCGTTATGTACGTCGCCCTCATCTTTATTGACAAAAAATATCTCCCCCCATTAAACTTGTTAACGCTTCTCGTTAGCGGATGGTGGTTGATCTTGGGTCTTTCCACTATACTTTCCCCTCAGCCCCGTTTTGCTTTTTGGGGCGGGGTCGAGCGCATGGAGGGGCTTTTTACGATGAGCCATTATTTCCTCTTCTTTTTCATCCTCGCAGGAACCCTCAAGGAACGAAAATACTGGCTCCTCTTTTTGAATACAGGAATTGGGGCAAGCGCGCTCATGGCCGGCATTGCCATTCTCCAGCGTCTCGATCTCGCATTCACTCATCCTGTTCTTATCGGCATGATGCGGTCGCGCGCTTCCGGAACGCTGGAAAATCCGCTTTTCCTCTCTTCGTATCTCATTTTTTTCATCTTCCTTACGCTTACTCTTTTCTTTTTTGAGAAGACGCCGCGGCGAAGGCTCTTTTATGGAGGAATACTTATTCTCCAAATCCTTGCGCTTCTCGCTACCGATACCCGCGGGGGAGAAATTGCATTCCTCGCGGGTATCCTCTTTTTCGCGCTTCTTTACCCCTCATCCCTCCGTCACGTACGCTATCTTAAAATTGGGATCGCCCTCCTTTTTATCGGCGTCCTCCTTACTGTTCTCGCCCTCGGCATCAATAAAAAACTCGCGGGAATAACCGAGATGCTGCCATTTGCTCCTCGGCTCCTCACGTATGCAACGGATATGAATCTGCTCGTTGCTTCCCTCGATCAACGCCTTGATGTCTGGGATCTCTCCTGGCGTGGATTTATTGCGCGCCCCATTCTGGGATACGGCCCGGAAAACTTCACGTTGGTTATGGATCGCTTCTTCCCGGCGCATCTCAACATATTTTTCCGTGAGCAGTGGCTTGAAAAGGGGCTGAATATCGTACTCGACACTCTGCTTACAGGCGGTATAGCGGGTCTTCTCGTATACCTTGCCATATTTGGGACACTCGCATGGCAGCTTGTGCTCAAAAACAAATGGGGGGGGATACTCCCCCACGGCATTTCCATACTTGTGTTTGCTTATCTCGTCCAGAACCTTGTTAATTTCGATACCACGATTACCTATATCCTTTTCTTTTCTATCCTCGCACTCGGCGCATTTCTTATACATACTGAAGTATCCTCTCATCAAAAAGAGGGCTCTCCCGGTCCCGAAGCCGCCGTCAAAAGCAAAACGCTGCCGTATGGGGTAGTATGGACGTGCATCATGACCATCATGGGTTCAATATTTCTTCTCAATATCCAGCCGCTCCTTGCGCATCGCACCCTGATAGAAACCGTACATATTGCAAAAGAGAACCCCAAAGAACTTCGCAAGGCGACAAACTATTTCAACACACACCTCCCTCGACTTCTTCGAAACGGCAACATTCTTGCATATGATAATAGCCTCTACCAAACACTTGTGGCCCTTGATCAAATTACCACAGTAAGCGCTTCGCAAGATCCGACCCAAACCCACACTATCTTAAAAAACGCTGTACAACTCATCGAAAAAGAGGTGAAATTAAAACCGGATTTCTCAAAGCCATACTTTCTCCTTGCAAAATTTTATACAAAAATGAGAGAGTTTGACGCCGAAACAAAAACAAAAGCAAAAGAAAATTTTGAAAAAGCAACGGAGCTTTCCCCGAATCGCTATATGTTCTGGCTTGAATGGGCAAAATCAGATCCGCTCCTTGGCACTCCTACCGAGGCAGTGCTCCATGGGAAAAAGGCGATATCGCTTATTACCGGTCCTGAACAGAATATCTCTGAAGCATATTTCTGGACGGGCATCGGTTATATATATGCCGGAAAACTTGAGCTCGCCCAAGAATATGTAAAATACCTGAAAAGTCCTTCTAGTCTCGCGTATCTTGAAAACACGTACAGGCTCACCAATAACTATGCATTCCTCGTAAAAACGTTCTATCCTGAACGTATCAAGGAAGACCCCCAAAACCTCCAGTGGCGCGCCTCGCTTGCGATAACGTATCTTAAGATGGGAGAACGAGTGAAGGCATGCGAAGAAGTAAGGCGCCTTCTCAAAGAACCAAATATTGAACCGGGTTCCCGTCAAGGCGCAGAAGAGTTTATCAAACTAAATTGCAGATAACACATCACAAAAGACGGTCACCAGCGAGTGACCGTCTTTTGTGATGCTGAAAATAACGCAAAACTCTCAATCTTCTTTACGAAATCTTGTGGAGAAGCTTCTTTAGTGTTGCCGCAATGTACATAATATCTTTTTGGGAAAGAGTGTTGAGAAGCGGGAGAGCGATAACGCGGTCAGAAATGAATTCTGAGACAGGAAAATCCCCACGCCGATATCCAAATGTTTTCCTATAAAACGGCTGCAAGTGAATCGAAGGAAAATAGTTACTCGCCTGAATCCCCGCTTCTTTAAGACCGTCAATGATACGGTCGCGATCGCGCGCATCGTATTGCTTCTCAAGTTGAACGACGTAGTGCATCCAACTCACCCGTACATCCGCCATCACATAGGGTGTAATCAGGCCCACAAGGGGGCGTAAATGGGTGTTATAGAACCTCACAACCCTCTCGCGCGCTCTCACAATCTTTTCGATGCGATGCAATTGGCTTATGACAAGGGCACAATTCATTTCTGAGATCCGGTAGTTATACCCCAACCGAACATGAGCAAGCCAGCTCCGGTATTCCCCCTTCTTCTGCTTGCGGGTCCGTACGCTCTCGTCTCGCCCCTGGTTTCGTAAACTACGCGCAAGTTCGAAAACTTTTGGATTATCGGTGACGATCACTCCGCCCTCTCCCGAGGTAATGGGCTTATTTGGATAAAAACTGAATACGGCAGCATCTCCGAATGAACCGCATTTTCTCCCGTGATATGTAGAGCCAAGGGCTTCACAACTATCCTCAATTACGTTAAGTTTATATTTCTTTGCAATGCCAAAAATGGGGTTCCAATCGCAAGACTGTCCAAACACATCAACTGCAAGAATCGCTCTCGTTTTTTTGGTAATCGCTTGCTCAATTTTTGAAGGATCTATATTCCTCGTCCTTGAATCAATATCTACGAAGATGGGCTTTGCGCCTTCAAACAAAATACAGTTAGCGGAAGCGATAAAACTAAATGGGGTGGTTATCACCTCGTCTCCCCCCCCTATCCCGAGCGATCGAATGATAAGATGGAGCGCGGAGGTTCCCGAATTTACCGCAACCGCGTATTTCCTCCCCACGTATCGCGCAATTTGGTTTTCAAATTCCTGAAGCTTTGGTCCCAACGCTAAATAGGGGGTGTCGAGCACACCGAGAACCGCCTTTTTGTCTTCATTAGTTATCTCGGGACGAGAAAGAGGGATATTACGTTTCATTATTCAGTACGGGGGTTTGGCCCCCATTACCTTATTTTACGATAAACCTTTATTTTTAATTTATCAATTGTTCTCTCCCTCTGCTTTCAAGCCATACCTGAAACATAAGAATATCCCAAAGATGATACTGCCAATTATGTCTTCCCGAAAGATGCTCCTGCCATTTCTTCCAGATGGGACCTGCGGCAAAAAAACCCTCTCGCTCGAGACGCTCTTTGCTAAGGAGCGACTCACCCCACTCCCTCAGGGGGCCACGAAGCCACTCATCAATGGGAATTCCAAACCCCATTTTTGGTCGTTCCACAAGATCCTTCGGTAGATAACGATGGAGTATCTCACGTAGAATCCACTTCCCCTTCCCCTCCCGTATCTTAAAATCGGGTGGGATTTGCCATGCAAATTCTACTACACGAAAATCAAGAAAAGGTACACGCACCTCAAGACCCACCCCCATACTTGCTCGGTCAATGTTTGTAAGGGCGTCATCAGGAAGATATGTCATAGCATCAAAATACATCATCAACGCACTGAAATCTGAAACAGAAGGGATATTCACCGGATTGTTTAAGGTTGTGAGGGGCTCCCTTACTTCGCCCATCACAATATCCATGGGACTATCCCAATGCGTGGTAAGACGAAGATAGAGTGACTGCGAATCTTTTGCGCCAAAAACCTCAGCAAGCTTTTGTAATTTATCTCCGGGATTTCTCTGTTTCAAAAAATGTGGCAATAGCGAATCAAGGCCATCGAACGACCTCTCCCATAATGCCGGGGGGATGTAGGAAAAAACTTTAGCAATACCGTTTCGAATCTCGCGAGGAAGTAAACGGATTTTGGGCCAAAAATCCTTTGCGAATCGATGACGATTATATCCCCCAAAAAGCTCGTCGCCTCCATCACCCGAAAGGGCCACTTTTACCGAACGGCGTGCAAGCTCAGAAACCAAAAAGGCGGGAATCTGAGCTGCGTCAGCAAATGGCTCATCATAAAGAAAGGGGAGTTTTGGAATCGCACTCATCACTTCTTTCTCGGTAAGATACAATTCGGTATGATCGGTTCCCAGATACTTTGCCACCACCTTCGCATCTTCTGCCTCATTATACCGCTTATCCCCATAGCCGACGGTAAATGTCTTTATTGGTCGGGTACTCTGTGACTGCATAAGGGCCGCTACCACCGAAGAATCAACTCCGCCAGAAAGAAACACACCGAGCGGCACATCCGATACCATA
>CAYJUQ010000038.1:0-8885 GCA_964373425.1 uncultured Candidatus Saccharibacteria bacterium | reverse complement strand
CAAACAAAAAGACTCCCCCATCGCTTTCCATGCAATATTTTTGGCAAGACGCCACGTGGGTGCCCGCACTGCCGGACCACGGCCCGACAAAATATAAGGCTCCCGAAAAAGACAACTTGACCCAAAATTGCGAAGAAAAGACTTATATGAGAGAGTCACATCCATTATACCATAGAATGTATACAAATACGCATCAAAAAAGAGTCGTACCGTTCGGTATAACTCTTTTTTAAAATTAGAGGAGGTGTGTGTACTTTCGGTAAAGCCGCATAAGCCCCCAGACTCCCGCAATTGACCAAAGTTGGACATCGCAGCCGCCTTTCGAGCAACGCTCTTCATTTTCATTATAATTCAGCCATTCACAGAACGGACGCTCGCACTGCGCCATTCCGTTTACGACCCTGAAGGCGTTCCGCGCAATATCCACCCTCCCATAACGGAGTGCGGATGTTGCGATAATCGGTGCTTCCCATGGCCAAATCTTACTCGCAATGAATTCACGAGTCCGCGTCTTATCCTCGCGGTAGGTAACATACCCAAAAGGAGTTTCAAAGGGTTCTGCGCCCGAAAAGATCGCATTGAGAATCTCTGGGGGAAAATCACCGTCATTGAGATAAAACGGGATGTGGAGTGAATCGGAGTACGGTGCAAAAATCTTACTTCTCCCGTCAATCGCAATGGGGAAGGCTTCGCGCTTCGCATCCCAAAAGTTACTCAAGAGCGCTTCGAGGAGATCACACGCCAAGCGCCGAAGTGTCTCCGGACTATAGCCTATATCGGATCGCTTCGCTATGGATGCCGCGGCGCGAAGTGCCGCAACCGTCTGCGCCTGCACAAGAGTAAACGATGCAGGATAGAGAAGATTTTTCCCGCGTCGTCCCGCTACCCCCCCATCGCGCCAGTACGTCGCTTTGAGGGCAAACCGTTTCGCACCGGCATTCGCAGGATTTTCCCAGTACATCGAGCGTCCGATGTGGTCGATGATGTAGGTAAGCGCGCGATAAATCGAATCCTTGTGCGCCTCAACGAACGGCCAATCGGCAGCAAGGCTCGCGTATTCCCCAAAAAGCTTCACGGTGAGGGGGGTGCTATCGATTGCATTGAAGAGGGTGTTTTTCCTCCCCAGCGTCACGCCGGGATACTCATGAATAACCTTCCCGGGTTCTTCACCGGTAAATGGATTCCGGACTTTCCCTTGTGTAAGACATGCAAGCGTGAGGAAATCTCTTGCAAATGGAACGAAACGCATGAGAAGCGCGGAGATCGCAGAATCGCGGCCAAAATTTCTGTAGTAATCGGGGAATCCATCGAAGCGACGTCCCGCACCAAAAAGGTTCCTAAGTCGTACACCATCAACAGTAAGATCGATGCGTAACGTCTCAAGCGCTCGTCTTGATTCCCGGTAAAGAAGCGAAAGATTCCGAATCGTCTCTTCGCTAAGCATTTCTCCCTCCGTTAAAAGAGCAGACCCCACCATATAGGGAAGGGCAATTTTCTTATATCACATCCTCTGTTTTTTACAAGAAAATATATATTAGTGTGTCTCTGTGATTTTCCCGAGCTTCCGCTCGAGCTCGTACTTTGAAATTTGAAGTTCTGCCACGGTTTCCTCAAGTTGTCGAATGAGGTTTTTCGTCTGGGTAATGTCGGTGGCAACGGCAACGATGCCCACCACCGCTTCTCCTTCACGTTTAATGGGGGAGGCGGAGAAGTTCACGGGGATCTCTTCGCCGTGCTTGGTAATAAACTTTGTTTCTAGATTCCGAACACGTTTCCCTTGCGCGAGTGGCTGTAATCCCCGTTCTTTTAATGCTTCCCAGGTGTGGCCGGGGGATATAATCTTTTCTATCGACTGGTTGAGAAGCTCATCTTCGGTATAGGCGAGAAGTTCGAGCGCGGCGGCGTTCGCCTTATCAATGCTTCCTTGTGGAGTAATGAGAAGGGTTGCTTCGACCATTGTATCAAAGATTGAAGGAAGCACAAATGAAGCGGGGACGAAGAAGAGTTTATACTTCAAAATCGCATATCCGACGAATATAGACATGACCGTGGTGAAGATAACCGCAGTTTCAGGAAAGTCTTTCCCTAAAAGCGGGAAAATCGCATCGGTAATACTGCCGATTACGAGCGGCACCGCAAGCCCTAGCATAATGAAGAGTGTTTGCACTTTCCGCGCAGGCTCTTTGAGGTTTTTCCAGTATCTGAAAAGGAGTGCGAGCGATGCCAAAAAATACGCTTCGAGCCACACGATAAACACCGAGAAGAGCTTCCCCGACCCCACGTCCCACCCATACCCATACAGCCGATACTGCGATGCGTCATGAATTGTAATGAATTCTGTGTTCCAGGCGAGGTAGAGAAACACAACGCCCGGGAGGTAGAGTAAAAACGGGGTATAGAAGCTCATGAGAATCCGGTCACGCTTTGTGAAAATAAGGGTGAAGGTAAAAAAAACGACGGGCATGAATATCCATCCGGGGGGACCGAGGTGCCCCCACAAAATACTCTGATCAACCGTTTTCGAAATGCGGCTCAAAAACTCGGCAAAGCCCCAAAGGGAAAGACAGAGAAGGAAAAGCGTGAACCAACGTGCCGCAGGATTTTGCGAACCCGTGCGAAGAATCAAAATAGCGAGCGATATATTAATAATAACCGCGCCCAACTCCACGAACGCATACAACCGTTCAAATGTGAAATCAAACACTTCCGGTCCGATTGTGCCGTAAAAACTCAACATGTATTAAAACATAACATCTTCATCGGCTCGCTTGTAATCGTATATTTCATCGTGATGGAACCAAAGTTCCTCCTCATATGTCGCCTCTTCCTGATTCCCCGATGCGTGTATGAGGTTTCGTATGGCGCGTTTCCGCTGGTTTGCAAGTACGGGAGAGTCGGTTGAGAAATCGCCCCTGATGGTTCCCGGCGCCGCAAAGGTAGGAAGCGTGTTCCCCACCACTTGACGAACGTTATCTATCGCATTGTGCCCCTCAAGGAGAAGTGCGACAACGGGACCAGACTGTAAAAATTCGACATTCCACGCGTTCACCATTTTTCCAATCTCAAACGGATCCTTGGTCCCAAGTTCCTCACCCGGGTCTTTACCGTACTCCCCGTAGGTCTTGAGCGTTTTTTCTCCCATCCCTCTCAAAAATTCTGTTCGCTCTTCCGGATAGTGCTTCTTTACTAAATCTTCGTCAACCCATGCCATCTTAAGCGCAACAATTTTAAGCCCCATGCGCTCAAAACGGGACAGAATCTCGCCCACAAGCCCACGTTTTACGCCGTCGGGCTTTACGAGTACCACGGTTCGCTCTCGCATTGAATCGATTGCTGTTTTAATCATAGCACAAGATTATTACTTTCTTATAATCCCGTAGCCCCTACTTACAATTTTTATATCTCCTTCGCGATCTGTCCGTACCACTATTATACCATACTTTTGAAGCGCTTCTAAAACAGTGGGTGTGGGATGCCCATAGCGATTATTCGCACCCACCGAGATTACCGCAATCTCGGGACGTACCGCTTCAAGGAAAAGTTCTGTGGTTGAAGTTTTTGATCCGTGGTGCGCGACCTTAAGGACATCGGTATCAAGAAGGACACGGTTTGTTCTAGTGAGCTCAAGTTCAACCGGCCTTTCTATGTCTCCGGTAAAGAGGAAGGAGTCGTCACGAAACGAGAGACGCGCCACCATGGAGGTGTTATTTATTTTATCAAATGTCTCCCCCGGCAAGGGATGCAGGATATCGAAACGGATATCATCTCCAAGTGCCACCGATGATCCTCGCCCGAGAGAAAAATGAGCAATGTGTTTCGCTGTAATTGTTTCACGATATTCTTGGTACGCGCTATTTTCTTTCGGAACGCCGGTATCGAGTACCACCCCAACGTCGTAGCGTTTCAGCACATCTATAATGCCGTTTATATGGTCGCTATCGGGATGCGTGAGTATCACGATATCGATATCCCGATCGTAAAACGGCATCTCGTTGCCAAGGCCTCGAAGTACCGTTGCATCTGGCCCGCCGTCAATGAGTATCTGCCGCCCGCCCGGAGTCTCAATGAATGCCGCATCTCCCTGGCCCACATCGAAAAAGGTGACTTCGAGAAACACATCTTTGTTTTTCTTAGATTCAGCAAATACCGCAACCCAAATCAAAATTAGGCCAAGGAAAAGTATTCCGAAGGTAAGTACTAAAAAACGTTCTTTTGAAAAAATCATGAAAAATTAATAAAGGGGGTTATTTATTCTCCTTCATGAGCGGCTGGAAGAGCTAAACTGCGGACGCTTTTTTACTGTTTCAAGAACCGATTTCTCTCTTATATATGTCCGCCAAAACCAAAACAGCATGAAATAGTAAATAAGTATCCATCCCCAGTGCATATTATCAATACGGAATGATGCGAGTGGGAATTGTGCAAAGAAGTCAATAACGGTAAGTATATAGGTAAGCATAATCCAGATAGGCCACGCAGAAATCTCACCTATAACTTGGGAGACGATGCCTAAAACCCCGGTAACAAATCCGGCAATCATAAGGAATGGAAGGAAAGGAACGATAAGGATATTGGCGGGGAGCGAGACGAGGGATATGTTCCCGAAATTGTAAATCAGAATGGGGAGTGTAGCAAGTTGTGCGGCGATAGTCATCGAAACGGTTTCTCTTATCCCAAACACATGAGGAAGAGAGGTAAGGCGTCCTCCGAGATACTTCGAAAAGAATACAATCCCAATAATGGCAAGAAAGGAGAGTTGAAACCCCGCATCAAAACGGAGAAGGGCGGGGTTGAAAAACACCATCACTACCGCAGCATAGAGAATTGCGCGGGTTTCGTTCTTTGGTCGCCCAAGATTTTGCGCGATAAGGAGCACTCCCGCCATAACTCCTGCGCGTACCGCTGATGCGGGCGCGCCGATCATTATGATAAAAAACGAAATTGCGGCAATGGCAAGAAATAGCGCATGGTGCCGCCAAAACCCTAACGCCAGAAAGAAAAAGAGAATGAGCTCGCTTACAATAGTGATATTCATGCCGGAGATCGCCATGATGTGCCGCGTACCGGTGGTATTAAACTTTTCAATGAGATCATCGCCTACGCGCCGCTGATCTCCCAAGAGTATGCCCGAGAGGATTTCGCTCTCGGGCGAGGGAAGGCTTTGGAAGAGCGACTCGCGCAGAGCACCTTTGAGTGTAAATATCGCGCCGTATACCGGATTTCCTTTATCCTCGGAGATTTTTTTTATTTCCGGGAAGGACATCACCGAATAAATTCCGTCTTTTGCAAGGTACCCGCCGTAGTCAAAATCTCCAAGCTCTGCGGGTGTCTCCAGCCTCCCATGGAGCCTAAGGACGTCGCCGTAACGGTAGGTGGGATGAGGTTGGGCTGTCACACGCATCTTGCCATCTATCTCAATTTCTTCTGCCCCCAAGAGAATCTTCTCAACATGAATCGTAAGCTGGGTGCTCTTTAATCTCTCGTCTGGATCTTGTAACACCGTGCCCGTAAGTATCATTTCGCCCATATCGTTATAGCGCGCAAGATCTGAAAAAGTTTTTACCGCATGTTGGTGCCGCACAATGCCGCCTGCGAATATAAGAAGGCAAAGACCGATCACCATAATTTTTTTTTCACGAAAAAATACTACGATAATGATGCATCCAAAAATAAAAAGCCCCCAGATAAATTCCTGGGAAACCCGTATGAGCGAACTTATAAAAACGCCTCCAAGAAATGCAACGCAAATCCAAAACAACACCTCTGCTTTCTTCACAGACCCTAAGTAACAGATCGTGATGTATTCGTCAATAAAAAAACGTCCGAAGTTATCTCTCGGACGTTGTTGCACTACGCAGACGTTTCATTCCTTCAAAGATCGTTTGTTGTAACTCCCTCTGTGTCTTTTCGTTCACCGTGCCGAAGGTCTCCTCCGCACCTTCAAGCAGAAGAAGATCTCGCGCAAACTGCGAAGCTTCTCGTTTGAGCCGCTTTTCAACTGATTTCGGCAACATCGCTATATAACCTCCTGACTGTATGTATAAAGAACGAATTCATATAATATGATATGCTTTCTTTTTATAGATGTCAAAATATGCAAAAACTGCCGGGGCATACATCTCGGCAGTTTTTGTATCAAAATAGACAATGTCATTATTTTTTATTCCTGACCATTCGAAATCCCCTGCCCCCCTGTAAGAACCTTTACTTTCTGGAGCATACTCTCACTCAAATCCACTTCACACACCCCGCCCACACAGGCAAGTTCTTTTGCGCCTTGCGTATGGTCTTCTTCCTCGTAGATGAGAATTTGAGAGAAATCAATTGCGGGAAGGTTTGCCGCAAGCTCCTCATAGCGATCTTTCGTAACCTCTTCGTATGGTGCGAGCTGATACACATAGTCAGTCCGAGGCAGAAACGAAAGACCGCCAAGCATGTTCCAATTCTCATAAAGCCAATTCGCGGTTTTTAACCACTCTTCTTCACCGATCGAGACGGTAACAGAGGGGTTATGCTCCGTGAAGTTTTGCTTCACCGCTTTCCAGTGCTCAAGTTGATCAATAGCAGTAAGATCGTTACGGAATACCGCGCTTGCGGGCGCTCTCACCGGGAATTCAAGGACATAGGTTGATGCGGATCCTTCGAGCTGCCCCACTTCTGGATGATAAGGGAATTTTTGATCTTTCAGCATTTGGAGGAGTGGATCACTTGCAGAAATTCTGACTCTGCGAATGTAGTATTGAGAATGGCGCGGGTGCATGCCTGAAGCGGCATCGACAAGCTGCGAGACGGTTCCCGATGGCTTCACACAGGTGACACATGTAGACGCGTTGATGCCGAAACGTTTCGCATATTCTTGGTTTATCTCAACGGCAAAATCTCGCATTTTGCGAAGTGTCTCTGGTGCTCGTACTGCCGGCGAGTCCCACTGGCCGGTAATGGAAACACCGAGGAGCCGCTCTTCTTCACAATTCTTCTTCCACTCTTTCGAAATGTAGGGGAAATTCGTGAGCGTTGATTGGTAGGTGCCAAGAATGGCGGCAATACGGACTTTTTTAAGAAGTGATTCCTCTGTATCCTCAGGACGCGCAACGACTTCGGTAAGGTTACAGAACTGTTTTGAGCGAAGGATAATCTCGCCACAGGGGTTTGTCCCTGCGCTGTATGCATGATCCTTGAATATATTCCATCTGCGTTCGGGTAATTGATATTTGAGGCCGCCTCTGTTAAAAATCCCTCGTTCACCGGTGCCGCTCTCGGCAAGACTAAGCCACTCTTTCAAAAATTCTTGAGCGGTTGGTTTTTGATTGTACACTGCGGAGTTATTTGCAAGAGACCGTTGGGGTTCGGTGAGGTAGAACTGTCCCACTTTTGCGTTTCGCATTTCCTCATCATCAAGATCCGATAGAGAAATGAGGGCACTCCGCCTCACGCCGCCCATGACCACCACCTCGCCAATCTTACAAATAATGTCATGCACATCAATATTGGAAAGGCGCCTTCCTTGCCGATTTAAAATTTTTGCCCTACCAAACTCAAGAAGTCTTCGCAGGGGCTCGGGGCCAGAGCTTCGCCCACCCATAGTGGAGAGCTTCGCACCCGCAGGACGAAGTTTTGAGAAGTCAAATTGAATATCCTTCCCCTCATACCAGCTCTTGATGCCAAGCGTGAGCGCATCGCCCCATCCTTCTTTACTATCTTCAATCGCATGTGTGGAGAGCATCTCTCCTGTTTGACGTTTCACGATCGGAAGCTGTTGGGCGGTCTGGCTCTCGACGGAGAATCCAACCCCCGTGCCGCACATCAAAAGATACATAATCTCCGCAAAATCTTCGATGCGGGTAGGTGCAATATACGAACAATTATACGCCGAGGCATTTGTCGTACGCGCCGCCCCGCCCGCACTCCACATAAGCCGCATCGATGGCATCACCTCTTGGCGTACGATTACCTGGTGAATTTCGTTATATTCTTCTTCTTTAAGGGCGCTCGCGATATTCTTCCGCATAAAATCCATGAAGCGTCCTACGGTTTCAACCCACGTCTCCCGCCTCCCCTCCTCGTCAATCCAACGAGAGTAGGTACGGTAATAGATAAATTCTGCAAGACTGTTGCGGAAATATTTCTTACTTTCCTCAACAAGCTCTTTTACATGTTCGGGGATAACCCTCCGCTTCTCGCGAAGCTCCGCGCGTTTATTTCGATAGAGAATGTAGGATTTCGCAGTCTTTGGGAAATCATTCACGATGAGCGCTTCTTCTGCCGTATCTTGGATCTCTTCGATGTGGGGGATGCGCGGAGGCGGAAAACGCTTGGTAAGTTTGGTCACCACGTAGTCTGTGATTTTCAACGGGTCGCGGGTGAGGTCTCCTTCTCCCGTTGTTTCCATCGCGCGGTACACCGCATTGGTGATCCGTGATGCATCAAAATCAACAATGCGGCCATCGCGTTTCTCAACCTTTTCAATCTTTGCGCTCAATGTAAACTTGGTGAGTGGATTTTGTTTTAAAAAGTCGGTCATGGATAAATTTTTGAGTGTGGGGAATTCTTATTGTACTCGCCCAGAACCCCTTGTCAAATTGTGGAAAACCAAGATGTGATCCGAAACAAAAATGTTGGTAACAAATATGGTTGTCTCTCTCGAGAAATTCATTATACCATGGAACAAAACAAAAATCCCCGGTGCACCCAGAGATCAAACCGTAGTCGAAGATACTCCCGATGTATGGATACTGGGGTCGGTAGCGGGAAGTCGTGACCGCCCGCATATTCACCTACTGCCATTATTATCTTAGCAAAAAGTAAAAGCCCTGTACATTTCTGTACAGGGCTTTTTGGCATGATTGCCGTTCCCCGCCTCCGCCAAGGCTCCCGCCTGCGTTCCG
>CAYJUQ010000037.1:4984-9098 GCA_964373425.1 uncultured Candidatus Saccharibacteria bacterium | reverse complement strand
ATAAACGCCGGGATATCCAAGTATGATCCCTCGTCATCGCTATCAAGCTCTTTTGTATCATCCGATCCCAGCGCTTTTGCAACAGCTGAAGATTTAATGCGGACTTCACGGATATCTTCATCTTTCTTTGATGGTTTCGTATCTCCATTCCCCGCAAAGCCGGTGGCGATGACGGTAATCTTAATTTCGCCCTTCTTCATTTTTACATCATTCACCGCACCGAATATAATTTTTGCTTCGGAATCGACCGATTCAGTAATGATTTTGGCGGCCTCATTAATCTCGGACATGGCCAAATCATCGCCGCCGCTGATATTAAAAAGTACGCCCTTCGCGCCCTCGATTGAAAGATCAAGAAGCGGAGAATTAATTGCCATCTTTGCCGCTTCAATCGCGCGGTCTTCCCCGCTCGCCCTCCCCACGCCCATAATGGCGGAGCCTGTATCCTGTATGATGGTCTTGACATCCGCAAAGTCAACGTTCACAAGCCCGGGGATAGTGATGAGATCAGAAATACCCTGCACCGCGTGACGCAATATATCGTCAACAATCGCAAACGCATCGGTGACCGAGGTATTCTTATCAATAAGGTGAAGGAGTCGATCGTTGGGGACGGTAATCAATGCATCTACTTTATCTTTCAGCTGCGCCCACGCTTCATCGGCAATGCGAGAGCGCTGGACTCCTTCGAACGAGAACGGTTTGGTGACGACCCCCACAGTGAGTACCCCAGAATTCTTTGCAGCTTCTGCAATCACCGGGGAGACGCTCGAGCCAGTCCCGCCGCCAAGGCCACATGTCACAAATATCATATCGGCACCCTTCACAATTTCTTGGATGTCATCGCGTGATTCCTCGGCCGCCTGTCTCCCGAGTTCCGGATTCATTCCCGTACCAAGGCCTCTCGTTAAATTTTTCCCGATTAAAAGTTTGGATTGCGCTGACGTAGTATGGAGCTGCTGGGCATCGGTGTTGACCGCAATAAACTGGACGCCTTGAATTTTTCCTCCCATCATACGCGAGACGGCGTTATTCCCGCTCCCCCCAACGCCAATAACTTTAATGCGGGCGAATGTTTCAATCTCTGGTTTTATTTGTGGCATATCGTTACGTACAGTCTACAGTCTACAGTCTACGGTTGCGGTAGTCTGTAATCAATAAACTGTAGTCTCACCTGATAAGGGTTCATTATATAAAGATGGGGAACTGTTTGTCAACGTTAGGGAAGGAATGCGCGAAACCACCGTTTCATCTTTGCTACGGTATAGTGTTTCGAGATAGAAAAAAGAGGAGAACGATCAAAAAATCCGGCTTCCTCATCGCTTCCATTCTTATCCGCCCACACGACAAGACCAATGGCAGTCGCATACATTGGATCATCAATCCGATCAATAACTCCCTCTACATCACGGGGAAAGCCAAGTTGGCTTGGAAGATGGAGTTCTTCACGCGCCATATCAACAACACCCGGAAGTTTTGCACCTCCTCCCACAAGCACTGCCCCGCCGGGGAGGAGTCTGTCGCGCGCAATGCCCTTCAGTTCATCCCGCACAAGTCCGAAAATCTCCTCAAGTCGGGCATGGATAATTTCTGCAACCTCCTTACGGGGAAACACGCCCTTTTCACCTTCGGTAATTTTGCTAATATCAATGAGTTCACGCTTATTAATCTCATCCGGGAGGGCCGATCCGTACTCAATCTTAAGCTTTTCTGCGGCGTCAATCCCAATTTTCATCCCAATCGCGATATCGCTTGTGATGTGGAAGGAACCGATGGGGAGAATCTTGGTATGAATGAGGTCCCCCTCTTCAAAAATACCTATCCCTGTCGTTCCGGCACCAATATCGATGAGCACCACACCAAGTTCTTGCTGACGCTTCGAGAGCGTTGCATGAGCCGCCGCTACTGGGTCGAGAATAATGCTTCGTATGGTAATGCCCGCTTCCTCCACACATGATGCGAGATTACGAATCTGGGGAGAAGAACCATGAACGATGAGGGCTTCCACTTCAAGCCGTATACCATCCATACCAAGCGCATCCTTAATCCCCCGCTCCCCATCTACCACAAATTCCTTAGGGATAATGTGGATAATTTCTCGATTGGGAGGAAGAGAAATTGCTTGTGCCGCGCCGAGCACCCGTTCGATATCATCTTGAGATACTTTCCCGTCGGCACGAGATACCGCAACCACGCCTCGAGAGCTAGTTGCACCAATATGGCTTCCTCCCACCGCAACATACGCTTCCTGAATGGCCGCGCCCGAAAGACGCGTCGCATCCTCAACCGAACGTCGTACCGATTCACTTGCGGCCTCAAGATCAACAATTGTCCCCTTCCGTATCCCTTCGGCAGGGCTTGTCCCAATGCCAAGCACCTGAAGAGAGGCTTCAGGTATACGCTTTGCAACTACTGTCGAGATGGTGGACGTACCGATATCGAGACCAATAATGATGCGGTCACGCGTCATAATGCAAATAAAAAATTAAAAATGAAAAGTGAAAAAACTATTTGAGTACCTTTTCTTCGAGTTTCCGCATCTTACGTGCCGCTCCAGGAGACCGTTCATGGTCGTATCCTAGAATATGAAGTATACCATGGACAAAAAGATGCTGAATCTCCTCATCAAAACTATGCCCATACATTTTTGCTTGACGCACTGCTTCGGGAACGGAGATGAAAATTTCTCCAAGGAAGTAAGGTATGGGTGCAGATATTTTCTGCTTTTCAAGAAAGCTGAATGATAACACATCGGTGGTTCTATCTTCGCCTCTACAATTCCTGTTGATAGTCCGCATTCTCGCATCACCAACGAACACAAGACTCAATTCAATCTCACGATGTGGTGAACGGAGCGATGCAACGCCTAATGCGGTTTCCGATAAGCTCTTTAAACGTACCGTGCTCACCTTATGCTTTGTAAAATTTCTCTTTTCAAGATGGATAGTGTAACGCATGAGAGAATAACTTCTGACAGCCAAGATAACTAGTAGCGCACTCGTTATCTTTTTCAAAAGACGCAGGAACCATGCCCGTTCGCCTGCGGATGGTTTCGAAAAGACAACGAATGCGCTACTGTACGACGCTGGTCTCTGCTAATATTTCTTTCACCATGCGTGAGACGACCTCGCCATCTGCTTTCCCCCGTACCTCCGGCATAACCGCACCCATCACTTTACCAAAATCAGCGGGACTGGTAGCGCCAATTTTTTGAATTGCGCGAGCTACGATCTTTCGCACTGCCTCTTCCGGTAACGCTTCGGGCATATAGACGGTAAGGATCTCCCACTCTCCTTTCTCTTTTTGGGCGAGGTCTTGCCTCCCTCCTTTCTCGTACTGTGCCTCGGCATCTTTGCGTTTCTTCATCTCGGAACCTAGTACCTGGACAACCTCGTCGTCGGAAAGCCCTTCTTCTTTTTTTATGAGTTCAATTTCCTTGTTCACGACCGCGGCGAGCGCCATGCGAAGCGTGGAGATACGAAGCGTATCTTTCGCGTAAAGCGCATCGGTGAGATCTTTCTTGATGCGTGCTTTAAGCCCCATGCCTAAAATCTCGATTGATAAGCTTCCCGAGTTTCTCAAGTTTTTCCTGCTCTCTTTTAATTTTGGCGTAACGGAGTGCCGCAATTCTCCGAAGCCTCCGCGTGGGAGGCTTTTTGTAAAAACGAATTTTCCGGGCTCGATTCAAAATCCCAGATTGCTGGACTCTACGTGAAAAACGTCTCGCGAATGTTGGGATCGTTTCTCTTTCTTTGCGTACAACTTCAATCATATGTTACCACCCTCCCATTAAATGAAGATGCAGGTGATCGACAAGTTGCCCCCCGCCTCGCCCTACGTTAAAAGAGAGCTTATACCCGGAACTCGTAACGCCCATGTCACCCGCCACCTTCTTGGCCCTCAAGAAAAGCTCTCCAATCAGGGGTGCATCCTCTGAATCTAGATGGTTTACTGATTCAATGTGCTTTTTCGGAATGATAAGGATGTGTACGGGGGCTTTGGGCGAGGTATCGTAAAAAGCGATAAACGCATCATCTTCGTAGACGATCTTTGCATCGAGCGTTTTATTCGCAATATTGCAGAAAATACAACCCACGACGAAAATCTGGAATCT
>CAYJUQ010000037.1:2585-4884 GCA_964373425.1 uncultured Candidatus Saccharibacteria bacterium | reverse complement strand
GAATCTAGAATGCCCGTAGAACCACACACTTGTATATTCGAAATTCGAGATTCAATATTCGAGATGCACGCTATTTTTTCAATCTCCTCTTCACTTCTTTCACAAAACTCTCAAGTGACACGGTTTCTTGTCTGCCGCTTTGCATCTCGCGAATAATGATGGAGTTTTCAAGTGCCTCTTTCTGCCCCAAGATAAGCGCGAATTTCACGTTGAGCTTATCGGCAAGCTTCAACTGGCTTTTGATAGTATCACGCCCAAATGACTCTGCACTCATTACTCCTGCTTTCCGAAGTTCTTCAAAAATAAGGAAGCTCTTCTTTCGTGCAAGTTCCCCGAGCTGGACGAGGAATACCGCGGGTGCGGGAATTTGGGGAAGCGGCACATGCCGCGATTTCATCTCGTGAATAATGCGCTCAATCCCGCAGGCAACTCCCACCGCGGGGGTATCTTTCCCGCCAAGAAGCTTTGAAAGCTCGTCGTAGCGTCCCCCTCCACCAAGTGCAACTTGTCTCTGTGCTCCACCATCAAACGATGTGCCCCCGCCTTCAGAAGATTTTTCCTCCGGGAGAAACTCGAAGACGGTACGCGTGTAGTAATCAAGCCCCCGCACAAGATGGGGATTCAACATATAAGGGATGGTAAGCTCGTCGAGATACTCAAGGACCACTTTAAAATGATTGTGGCATTCTTCACATAAAGAGTCAACGATTTGTGGGGCGTTCGCACGGGTGATCGCACACTTCTCTTCTTTACAATCAAGGAGACGCAACACATTCACCCCAAGCCGTTTCCTGCAATCCTGACACACCTCACGCGCGCGATTCTTGTAGAATGTGGAAAGGAGTTTACGATACATTGGCCTGCAATGGGGACACCCCATGCTATTTATCTGAACAATCCCCTTACCAAGCTTCAATTCTTCAAAGATGTGAAGCACGATCTCGATAATCTGCACCTCGATCACCGGACTCCGCTCGCCAATCACCTCAAACCCAAACTGATGAAACTCGCGATACCTCCCCTTCTGGGGACTCTCGTAGCGAAACATGGGGCCGAGATAAAAGAACTTTACCGGCTGGGGGAGATTCGACATGCCATGCTCGATATAGCTTCGAATGATTGGCGCGGTGCCTTCTGGCCGCAACGTCACGCTATCGCCACCCTTGGTCGTAAAACTGTACATTTGTTTCTCCACGATATCAGTCGCGCGGCCGACGCTCCGGACGAATAAATCCGTATACTCAAGAATTGGTGTCTCAATCAAACCAAAACCATAGAATTCGGCAATTTGGGAAACCGCATCGCGCACTGCCTTCCAATAGGCCACATCGCCGAGGAGGACATCGTGCGTGCCGCCAAGTGTGTGGAGTGTTTTGGGTTTTGCCTTCATAATAATTTTGGGGGCATCGGTATCCAGTTAGCGAAAAAGGGTCAGCCGTTCGAATGGCCATGCGCGAAGCACTACCCGCCCTATGATGAACTTATCGGGAAGCGCTCCCCAACGGCGTGAATCGGACGATGCTTCCCGATTATCTCCTAACATAAAATATTCCTTCTCATCAAGGGTTATATGCGAATCTCCGGGCGTGGCACCACCGTTAGGATACTGATATGCTTCGGGGATGGTGACGGGCGTTCCATCTTTTGTCACAGTGATCTTTCCCGCCTCGATTGCAACTGTTTCCTTTGGAAGCCCGATGATGCGCTTGATATAGAATTGCGAGGGGTTTTGAGGAAACTTAAATACAATTACATCACCTCGTTCGGGATCCCCCAAGAAACGGTAGCTAAATTCATCAATAATGAGGTAATCTCCGTTATTGAAGGTCGGTTCCATGCTCGCACCGCGCACAATAAAAGGCTGAATCACAAACATCCGTATCGGGATAATAATAAGAAGGGAGATAAGAATCACTCGACTCATCTCCCAAAAGAACGTGAAAATCGTCTTGAGGACTTTCATAATATTCATGATAGACCGAATTGGTAAGTTCCGCAATGCTCTGTTAGACTGAAAATATGCATCTCCACGCCCAAAAAGGGGGAGGTTCTATTCTTCTCCTTGTGGGACTTGTCGTCCTTATTGGTGTTGTCATTCTTGCATACCGTAACGAGAATGTCGGCTCAAAAACCATTGAGGTGCGGCGGGAATATAAGCAAAAACAGCAAAGTGCCATCATTAAAGAATCATTCGATGACACAGAAGATGCCTCCCGGGAATCATTTAACCTTCTCATCCTCGGGAAGACCGGCCCCGGACACATTGCGCCGGATCTCACCGATACCATTATGGTGCTCC
>CAYJUQ010000037.1:0-2485 GCA_964373425.1 uncultured Candidatus Saccharibacteria bacterium | reverse complement strand
ATATCTCGCACTCTTATGCCCCAATGCACCGATGAAAGGAACAATCAATTGACCCCTCCAAAAAGAGAATGCTCTATGATATTATGAAATCATGAAAAAGGCAACCTATCTTATTTTAGGCCTCGGAAATCCGGGCGAAGAATATGAAAACACTTATCACAATGCCGGCCGCATGGTGGTCGTAAAGTGGCAGGGGGACACCCACCTTCGCGATTTTAACGCCGATGCAAAGCTTGAATCACTTGTTACCGAAAAAAAGGTTGGGAAGTACCATGTCGTAGCGGCGCTCCCCGAAACGTTCATGAATAAATCCGGCAGAGCGATTGAGAAACTCGTGAAGAAATATCGGGTAAAACCGGAACACATCGTCGCAGTGCACGACGATGCCGATATCCAGCTTGGCAAAATCAAGCTTGTGAAAAATCGGGATTCAGCAGGACACAAAGGCGTCGAGTCCCTTATGCGCGCCCTCAAGACAAAAGATTTTATCCGCATCCGCATCGGCACCACAAAAACAGTCTCTAAAAAAGGTGTGTGGCGAGAACGGGATCTTATGGATGAAGTAATTAAACAAATCCCTGCGAGCCAAAAACCTACACTCAAAAAGGCACTCGCCAATGCATCAGACGCGATCACGATAATCATCAAAGAGGGTTTGGGGAAAGCGATGAGTATCTATAACAGATGAAATGTGACAATTGATATTTGACTTCTAGAAATGGATATCGAGACAAATAGAAAATCGTCCCGTTTATGATCGGGACGATTTTTTAATTCTTATACTCTTGCTCTGAAGCGAATCTCACCCATTTGTTTCTTGCGACGCAAATTCATCACATGTTGGTGGGGATTTGGACAACCATCGCACTCTTCAGCGTGACGATCTACTTCTCTTGCAAATTTCTCCTGTTCACGTCTTGCTTCTTCGCAACTTGTTGCTACTGGATGCGCTGTATTACACTTCCTGCAAAGGTATACCATCCTATTCCACCTCCCTCCCATCGAGGAATCTACTTTCCTCCAAGATCAAAGTATCCACATCCTTTTGGACATCTCCCCTTCACGGTTCCTGCCGTACGCACAGGGATCAATCGTTCGTTACATGTGGGGCAGTGTGTTCGACCCTTCGATCGCACCATACACCTCCTTTCTTTACTTTACTATGAGCTTCCCGGTCATCTGCACGGGGTGGACATCACACCGGAAGAAATACTGACCGGGGCCCGGTGCGATAAATGTAACAGAATTCTCGCACGGTCCCGTACAAATTGCGCCGACCCCGATTTTCGTCCGCGCGCTCTTATCAGTATATGCTGCAAAGTTATGGGGAATACCGTTATCACGATTTGAAAAACGGATCGTAACTTCTGTATTCGCGCTCACCGTAATCTCGGTTGTATCAAACTTGATATACGGAACCGCGCTCACGACGATTCCACCAACAACAGGCGTCAGGGTAGGAGTTGGCGTTGCATCTGGCCGAACGGTTGCAGTCGGCGTGGGGCTCGTGACTACGCCATCTCCGCCGTCACCCTGCGAAAGTCCAATAAGCACTGCGGTAATCCCCAAGAAAAAAATGAGGTAGAAAAACCACAGTAGAACAACCGCTCTTATTGCCGGATACGCTTCGTCGTCTTCAGGTGAACCCGAAGAGCGACGTGACGTTACAGACCCTGCCGCTTCCTTCTTCTTGCGCCACTTGATAATCCACGGCGCGATGAAGTGATACGCAATACCCTCTGCGATATAGAACGTAGCGAGGAGCACCGCGACCGAAAAGATTAGCAATCCAAAAAGAAGCATGAGGCCTTCGATACCATCAAAATGATTCATGAATTCAGTAAATCCGCTCGGTACGGGCGTTGGCGTTGGCTGCATCCCACAACTCCTTTTTTTAATGAACCCTTAAATAAACCGGTAACTAAGTTTTGGGGAGGAGCTATTTCTAGCTCCTCCTTTTTGCTAAACTTCAATCGTCTATCTCATCGAGACCATCTGCTATGGTACTCTCCCATTCTTTATTTATCTCTCGATCTTCTTCTTTGGTCTCGGTGTAACCCTCGGAAAGTTCCTCCGGGGGTACCCCACGTGTCCCATCCGGTCCAACCAAATCGAGCGGACCCATTTTCTCACCTCCTTCCTTTGACAAAAATATGAATTCTTCTCCAAAACTCAGTTACCAGTTTTTAATGTTCTTTCTTCTTTCTTATGTTCGGGTGGTCATTTTGAAGTCGTTGTGGAGTAACGGGAACAAATAAAGGAGCGGAGCGCAGAATTTTACCCCATTCCGATCGCAATCGGAATGGGGATGGGGGTCGAGACGCGAGGCGCTTTCGCGCAAGCGAAACGCCCCGTCTGCGAAAATTCAAGCGGAACGACTATTATTTGTCCGATACGGAACCGGACTTCAAAATGACCACCCGAACATTCCATCCCTCTCTTTATCCCACTTGCGTCCATTGAAATCGGAGACAAGCTCCTATCC
>CAYJUQ010000036.1:0-9118 GCA_964373425.1 uncultured Candidatus Saccharibacteria bacterium | reverse complement strand
TGGTTCCGCCCAATTTTTCGTGGACCGCGTCCACAATTCCCATTTTGTTCATCCCGTTAGAGGTCCGACATCCCGATATAGGCAGTCCCGACGTTACGTCGGGATTTACCTCTAACGGGACTAATCCCCCATATTAAAAATATATACAATCCCAGTATATCAAAAACGGCTTAGTTTGTGAATTTTTGATTAACTTGCTTATTTTTGCGTGTGAGTTTATTCTAAAAGGCGTAAGTAGAGTATCTGAGGAGCGAACTTTACCATGGAGAAAGGTCCAAAACCACAAGGCCATAAAGAAGAATCCCAAGAAAAACTTACTAGGAGAAAATTTCTTAAAATTGTTGGTGGTGGTCTGGCTGGACTTGGCGTTTCTCCCTCTGAAAAAACTTCAGAGGAACAAAAATGGCTGCGAGAAATTAGTGTAGTTCCTGATTCTCATCGCCAGGTAGTAGTAGAAGCATACAGGTCCTTACCGCCAAGACTACAAGCAGTACTTAGGACCAAGGAGGTTAGAGTCACTTTCAGGGATGGAGAAATTCTTGGCGCGGCCGCCGCGTCAGACCAGTTTGGCTTGGACATTGAAACACACAGTGCGTATGTACGGTGGCCAGCCGGAGCCGAGAGTGTGTCCTTTCCATGGGGCAAGCTTCGCCTTGTGGATGCTACCCGCCATGAGCTTTCGCATATAGCCCTCGAACGGATTTTCAGTAAAAGTTCGAAGATGTGGGTGGACCTTATAGAGGCCCTTCGAGATGAAGGGACGGAATTCCTGAAAAAGGTGACTGCTGGTCATGCGGATGCCGCTAACCTTTATTCCAACTCCTCTATGGCCCACTATCAGGCCCTACATGAATATCTGGCATCACTGGCCGAGCATTGCGGCAAACCGGTAAGAGTGCCGCTTCCATCCGGTAGAGCCCGGCCGATAGTAGAAGCCCTAGTTTCAGGGGGTACCTGTACGGACTAAGTCAATTGCTGGCCATGATGAAACCAGAAGAGAACATTTGGAAAATCCTTGCAATCACCTGACTTTTATGCTATTATTAACTAGGTTTGAACTCTTGTTAAAGGAGGTTCAGATGAAGAAGTTCATCGCCGCCGTGCTCGTGGCCATAGCGTTCACCTCCCCGGCGAACGCCTCCGACCCCCAGAAGCTGGTCGGGGAGTGGACTGGCGAATGGAGGATCCCCGGGGGGCCGTCAGACAGAATCTATCTGACGGTCAAGAAGATCGAGGGGGAGCAGGTTCTCTGCTCCGTCTTCATCCAGGGGAGGTTGCGATACCACAATCGCGACCTCGCGTGTTCAGGGACGTTTGCCAACGGCAAGCTCTCCCTGACAGTCCCGGAAGGACCGGCAACACTCGAACTGACCCTCGTCGGCGAGGGCCAACTCCGAGGAGTCGGGGAGGGCCAGAACCGAGCGGGTATAGTCCTGTACAAGTAAGTTCCGCGGGAGGTTGGCTTATGGCCAGCTTCCCGCACTTTTTATTTCTGGGCCTTTTTATAATAATCGCTCTCTATTTTGATATTGTTTTGCACCTCTTTTCGAGAGGTTCTACTGCGAAAAGGCCGTCAGGGAATTTTTTACTCCAGAGGTCGGAAATAAAATACTGAAACTTGCCCCCTTTTGAGATTGGCGGAATGAAGTCAACATGCTCAACAGCGATATCCATGGGAGAAGCCATGGATTTCTTCATTTTTTCAATGATTTCGTTTTCAAGCAACTTTTCAAAACGCGATGTCGGAACGATACGGAGCGCGAGAGATTTAAAATCTTTCTGGACAATTTGATACCGGTGAAAGTAGTCAAAGTATTCATCAAGCACTTCTCGTAGCACGGTAGGATAAATACTTTCTCCACGAGGACTCAGCAAAAGATGTTCCCCGGTTCTCCCCTCTACCAATAGTCGTCGCGACGTTCTGCCACACACACAGGGTTCTTTCAGGATAACCCCCCTATCGCCAATATCATACCGGATTAAAGGCATAACCTCATTGCCCAAATGCGTCAACAAAATATTGCCAATTTCTCCAGGAAGAACCTGTTTTCCTTTATCGTCCGTAATTTCAACAATCATATTTTCTTCCTGAATATGCAGTCCGCAGTGAAATTCACACTCTGAAGCGACGGGTCCGATCTCGCCAACACCGTAATACTCAAATATAGGACAGTTGAATCGATCCATGAAAAATTTGCGTATTCCAGGAGCAAGAACATGGCCTGTGACAACAGCTGCCTGAAACGTTATATCAGTTTGTTCCTCGTGGAGGGTCCAAAGGAGGTCAAAGAGTGATAAGGGAGTTCCTAGAAGGAATTTTGCTTTTGAGTTACGGATGAGAGCACTGTATTCTTTTCTTTTAGTTTGTATAAAACGCAAATCAACGGGGATTGAGTTTGGCATAGCGTACCGGGCGCCTTGTGATCCGCAATATATTTTGGTGGCAAATGGACTTCCTCCTGTTCTTTTCCAGCTACGATATCGCAGTGTGGTTTTTTCAACACTGTAGCGAGGATCAATAAAAAACCGAAATGGTTCACCGGTAGAGCCTGATGTCGTACTGCTTACAAGGAGGGACGGATCAAGATTCTTATCATGGTACGCAGCCCCTGTGGCGAAGTATCTTTTAAAATCAGCTTTTGAAATTGAGGGAAGGAGCGGTAAGTCAGATTCTGATCGTATCAATGACAGATCAACTTCGCATGATCCATACTGTCGGGAATACGCCGGGACGGTATCATATGCATGCCGTAGAATTGTATGGAATCTTTGCCATCTTGTTTGTCTTATTTTTTCAAGATCGCGGTATTCATTTACGCTTGCGCATAAATTTGCAAAGTTCCATATAAACCTTTTGTCAACTTTCCGATCCCATGAAAGCGGATCGGAAAAATAATTCACTTTTTGAAACAAGTCCAAATGCATGTCTGTTACTCTCCCTAGTTTTAAATAAATACGCTCGCAAAACGAGCGCAGTTGATTCCCGACAGTAGATTCTTATGGAACGCCTTTAGTTTTACTTTTCTGGGGGCCGCTACGCTTGGCTATTATTCCTTCCGGCCAACAAGTGTTGAACTTGACCGGCAAAAATCAAGCCATGACTGCATCTCGCTTCTATTTTTTTCAGCACGTCGTTCGTATCCCTGCCTATTGGAAATAGAAGGGACAAAAGGCTCAAAAACACGCAACGTGAAACCCCCATCTTTATCAAAATATTGAGCCACCGGAATAACGGGTATTTTCATGAGTGCGGCGATAACGTATCCTCCGGTCTTGAAGCGGCTGAGGTCGTACGGTCCCAAACCACTGTATTTTCCACTTGTTCCTCCTTCCGGAAAGTTGACAACTGCTGCGTTCGGGTAACGCTGTACCACATTCTTCATTTGGTTTTGAAGTACTGCAACGCGCCCCGTGTGCGCTTCAGGAGGAGGAACATGAAGAAAGCCCGCCCGAGTGTTTAAAGCACCAAATTCAGCAGGAAAATCGGCAACGATGAAATAAAGATTATTGCCAAGAGCCGATGAGACAGGGAAGAGAGACGCGTGGCAGAAGGGTGGGCAAATCCAGTCATATCCTTCAATGTCGATACCGAGCTCGTCTTTAGGACTAAAACTGGTTAACTTATACGCCCCAAAATGGTTTGTGCAAATAAGCGCCGGCGATTTCTTTGGTAACTTCTCAAGATACTCTGCGCCTTCGGTGATTTTCGCCCGCAATATGTGAGAAATTTCTTGTAGTATTTCCTGGGTCATACCGCGGATTTGTTCTGGTTTATCCATGCATGCCAATGCCGCTTTGAAATATCTGATTTGTAGGTCTTTTATTTCTGTAAATGCATATTTTGCCCATCTGCTTCGGAATACCTCATGGCCGATTTTTCTCACAATTTCTATTTCTCTTGGGTCGTCACCGCGAGGCTTTTGTTTTATTGCTGCGGCAATATACGAACTATCTGTGCGCTCCATATCACCTCCACCCATTTTTAGAACTAAGGTCATAGTAGCACATTCTGTCTTATCTGCAACGGTTTGTATCTTGCGGCACGGCGATTCCTATATGTATCCTGCTTCGGAAATTAGCCAGGCATCATCTCGCTTTTTGCAGCGAAAAATACGCACTACCCTTTTGGAATAACCATCTTTAAATAGAATGCGTCCAGTACAGGATACGGTCGCCTCATCTTTCTTTGTCCTGATTAAAATCTCGGAATATGAGATATTTCTAGTGTGCCAACCTACTCTTTTCAGATACAATATGCACTCAGATTTGTTGAGCGCTTTTTGCCCACTTTGGAAGAAGGTTATTTGCGCGTCTTCGGCGATGACAGACTCAAGCGCTAGAATGTCGCGCCTGCTTACTGCCTTAGCCATTGTTTCTATAAGCAGGGCAACTGCCCTCTCATCAGTCGTGACCGGCTTTTCGAGATATTTTGTTTTCTCTTCAAAATTATGCATCACCATAAATTATAATATGCCACTCACCAAAAACCTAAAAGAAAAAATATTCACGAAGGATGCTGAATTGTCCGAATGTCTCCGGTATTTGCGAGCTCGGTTTCTCCTAAGTCAGCAAGGAGCGTGCTCAATCCTACTCCATGGCCGACCACCAATATGCAAGCGTATTCCCAACTGACCAGTTCGTCGAAAAGATCACGGTGGCGCCGCAAGACCTCTTTTCTTGATTCACCTCCGTAGGGCGTAAAATCATATGGATACCTTGCGCCTCGCCACACATTCCTCTTTTTTATGCCAAAGTGACTCTCAGCTTCTTCCCATGTTTTTCCTTCTAACTCTCCAAAGAAACATTCACGAAGACGGGAGTCGTATCGTATCTCAATTCCCAGCTTGCTCGCAATAGCTACGGCGGTTTCCTGTGCACGCTTTAGATCAGAACTGACTGTAAGAGCCGGGCGGTGTGCTATGATCTTTTCTGCAAGCCATTCGGCCTGTGTTCTTCCACTCTGGTTTAACTCAACATCAGTCTGACCCTGCAACCGCCGTGTGGCGCTCCACTCCGTTTCACAATGCCGAAGGAATATAAATTTCATATTACGTCGCTGTTTTTATAAGCAATGGCGTTTTTCCCCCGGGCAGAGCGGCTAAGCGCTCTAGAAAAAAGACTTCAAACTTAACCGGCGCGCCGACGAGTTTCTGACAGACCGAAACAAGCTGTTTGGCTTCATACTTACTAAACGCACGGACCGGCACGACATTAACTCCAACCCTGTCCTTAAACTCTTGAAACTGAATCTGTAAAATCCTGTCATGAAAAACTCGGCTGACCCCGCCGTGAAGTTTGATCGCGGGAAAGGCGGTTCCGTTCGGCAACGCGACGATGTCTGCGGCCCGGCCTTCTACAATAAGCTTCAATCCCACTATGCCGCAATCACATGATCCGCCGTCAAAGAGCATGCCATTGTCTCCGGTGTCGTATCGGACGAAAGGCGTCGCGTCGTTTTCGAAGTTCGTGTACACAATTCTTCCCCATGAGCCGAGCGGTAGAACTGCTCCCTCGGGAGATACTATTTCTAAATACCCCCATCCTTTCAAAAGATGAAACCCTTTATTGCGGCCGCACTCCACAGCCACAAAAGAACACTCTTTTGTTCCGTAAAATGAATACACGGGGCAATGGAAAAAATCTTTAATAAGCGTCTTTTGGCTCTCTGACAAATGCTCCGCAAAATAAATGACGGCTTTGAAAAAGTTGAATACCACATTATCGTGCTTGAGCCAGTACGTGAGCTGCTTAATACCCGAAGGATACGCGTAAAGAATTTCCGGTTTTTTTTGCAGGAGCAGGGGATAGATATTTTTAATTCTTTTTTCCGTATTTTCCAAATCTCTGTTGTCGACAAAAACAGTATGTTCATAAAGCGACGCGTGCTGTGCCGCTCCTATGTTTAGCATCTGCAGAGGAGCGGATCGCTCTACGCAGGTCTCTCGTTTAATTTTTTCTGCGATCCAGTTGAGTAGCGCCCTCGAGCGTATCCCTGCTTTTTTCCCAAAATAGAGACCGATAGGAGTACCCGTGGTCCCCGATGTTCCGCCAAAACCGCCAAGCGCTTTCTTTGATAATCCCATATTACTGCGATATGCTATATCAATACTCCTCAACTGTTGGCGGCTGATTATGGGCAGACGCTCAATATCTTGGCAGCTCCTGACTGAAGCCGGGTCAAATGAGATATCTTCAAACTGCGATTTCCAAAACGGGATATTGGAGGCACGAACAAGCAGACGTTTCATCTTTTTTGCTGACAATGCCTCTAATTGATCGCTATGCAAACTTTCAAGCTGCGCAAAAGCCCAGTGCTGAAACTCTACATCCAGACGCTCTACTTTTCCTTCAAAACAGTTAAGCAGTATTGAAGCAGGATCCTCAATAAGCAGACGCCGCGCAACGGCTTGTATAAGACGTGTTGTCATAGCAAAAGAATAAATAACTACTTGGGGTTATGATAACTGAAAGTGCTAAATAAGAAAAGTATGTCTAGTGAATTATTCACGCGCTTTAATTTTGAAATAAGACGTCTGATGTTTGAATATTCGCCGCCGATATTTCCGTCGCTATGGAACGATATTCGTCTGCATGAAATAGAAAAAATACTATCCCACGCCGCGAAAAACACCGAATATTGGAATAATGTCTTACGCGCGACCGCCATGGACCCCAAAAACCTTACCGATCTTGCAAGATTTAACAGAATCCCTCCTCTCACTCGTACATTAATGAAAGAACAAGAACGCGATACCTTCGTTGCGAGGGGCATACCCAAAAATCGTCGACTGCTGGCCCACACGTCAGGATCAACCGGGGAACCATTTATGTTCTATCAGGATACCAAAGAGCTTTTGAATCGTAGGTTGAATATTATTTATGGATTGCGCCTGCATGGCATGCAACTTCGCCGTCCAGCACTCATCTCCGGACTTGACACCCATGCTTATTTAGAGCCGCTGGGGAGCAAATTCAGCGACTTGAGAAATGAGAAAAGTCGCACCTTGATCCTTTATCCGTTGCTTGAAGGATTAAAACCAGAGGTGCTCTTTTGCACCCCCTCATATCTTAAAATGTTTTACGGATGTTTAAAACAAGATGGAAAAAAGTTTTCTTTTAAGATGATTTACTGCGCGGGGGAGTCAATGTCCAAAGAGGATAAAAAGATTTTCTCGTCGATATTCAGCTCAAAAGTGTCAACATGGTACGGAACGCGTGAGATAGGACCAATAGGGGTTGAGTGCGCCGCCGGAGAATACCATCTGCTTCCTTGGTCAAATTATTTGGAAATAGTAAATTCAAATGGCATTCCGCTTCGCATGGGAGAGGAGGGCGATATCGTCGTTACTTCTTTTTCAAACTATGTAATGCCGTTTATCCGATACAAAACCGGAGATCGGGGAGCAATTTTGCCCAACAAATGTGTTTGTGATAGTAGCATCCCGGTTCTTCAATTTGTCGGCAGAGAACCCGTTATTATAAAGACGCCCGGCGGGAACTCATTTACAGTTTCCGAACTTGGAACTGCAGTTGCCTCTCAATTCGCCGCCGAAATTTTACAATTTCAGCTTACTGAAAAAAAGGCCGGGGAATACACTTTTCGTTTTGTACCAAGCGACCGGTATACGCCGGAACTTAATACGCCGATCCTTAAGACGCTTTACGAAATTGCCGGGAAAGAATCAAACATAAAACTTGAAAAAACACAAAAGATCCTACCTGATGAGTCCGGAAAAACACCGATATTCTTAAAAAACTAGAAGTCGCGATCCCACAAAGCGATTCCAAATTACTCAAAAGTTTAGAACGCAAAAATGCCGCCCAAAAACTATTTCGAAAATATAAAACACCATGACGGAAGAGCGATAAAAACGAGGGGTGTGCCCTTTCGCAAAAATTCATCTGCGAAAACACCCCCCGGAAGCGGATTCTATTCTGTAGTTATCCCTACTTATAATCGTGAGCGGGGCCTCGATACTGCGCTAGCCAATGTAGTTAACCAAACCATAAATCCCAAGCAATATGAAATAATCGTAATAGACGACGGCTCAACCGATACCACCCGTAAGAGGGTTTTAGAAATACAACAAAGATTCCCTGAACATACCGTCCGCTACTTCCATCAACAAAATGGGGGGCCGGCTAAGGCGCGCAATAAAGGAATCAAGGAAGCAAAAGGGGAAATAATCTTTTTCACCGATGATGACTGCGAAGTGCCGGGCGACTGGATGGAAACCCTGCTCGACGGACTCAATAGGTACCCCACGGCGGCAGGAGTAGGCGGGTGGCATGTTCCGCCGCCTATAGACCTAAAGAAAAGCGGAGCGTCCAGATACATGCATATGGTAAGCGACGGCCCCCACCCCACAATCGGGACCTATATAAAAGACCATGAAATAGTGAGTAACGACCCACTTGTTTACTTTGGCATTTTTGCCTATAATACCGCCAATATTTGTTACAGAAAGAAAATCCTGGAAAGAGTCAAAGGATTCCGAGAGGATTTTCATTGGCCGGGAAGCGAAGACAACGATCTCGGGTTTCGAGTGGCACTCGCCGGGTACCATCTGCTGTATCTCCCTTTTAATGTCACCCACCGCAAAAATCTTGACCTTTTTAACTTTGTAAAACTGCACTTCCACCGTGGAGCTAATGGTTACCTCCTAAGAGAGCTAAACCGCAAAGCTCTCGAGGGGCTAAAACCGGGATTTACCGGGCAATTCGGCTCCATCGCAAATTTCGCCCATCGCCTTTCCGGTACGCATAAATTTTGGGCTTTTGTTGAGTGGGCCAGCGTAAATGCGGGAATTTTGTATATGCATAAAAAACTAGAAAAGGGTGTCATGGCTCGCAAAACTGGGATTGCCGAACATCTTCAGGAGTACCCAGTATTGCCCGAACCAAAGAGATAAGTTGGTTACCAGAGAGAGAAGAGAAAAAGTAATTATATCTCTGAAAGACTTATTAAAGAGAGAAAACATCGGCTGGCTCCGCGCGATGGTCTTAATCTCCATCGCTGTTTTTTTAAGGAAAAACAAAAAAGAAGTGTCGGCCCTGATTTGAGGGTGCAATTTATGGAGTAAATACCAGTCCCATCCTTGAGCAAAGAGCTTGCGAA